>NZ_VOYM01000041.1:0-32057 GCF_013420285.1 Acinetobacter sp. YH01019 | reverse complement strand
TTGTTCCACTTTAGATATTTGTTTAAGATGAGATGTAACTCATTGAAATGTGTCATCATATTCGTCGTCAGAAAACAAGTATTATGCCATTATTTCAATGAGTTATCTTTTTTTGTCGTGTACAAAGAAGTATTTATAAACCTTGAAGTTTTAATCGATTGGCATGTTGGCGATAAACATCAACGGGATCCGGTGCGAAGAGGGCTTTTAGGCCGAGCACTTGATTGACTTCGTCCAAATGATTCCAGTTGTAATTGTCTCGAATCGTTTTACCAAATTTCGCACTGCAACGTGAGACTAAGCCATCGTTATCTTTACCACCATCAATGAGTAGGGCAGTTACTTTTAAGGCTGAATCTAAGTCTAAGATATTGGTAATTTGTCCGACACCGGTAAATGAATAGTTGTAAATTCCTTTCTCAATACTATTACCATCTGCGCAGTTCGATTTAGGCAAGCCGAGCGGGAATGCTGCATTGTATTTTGCCGAACCCGCGAGGGTTAAGCTTGAACCGCCAGCAAGTGAATCGTGTGGATAGCTATTTGGATCCAGCCCTTGTGCCCACGTTATAGCTTTTGATACAAAGTTCACTGCGCCAACCAATGGTCCTTCGATGGGGGTACCTTCAGCTTTTAAAATTAAATCTGCGACAGGAGAGCCTTGATGGGGACCTGCAACACTGGTGAGAGATGCAACGACATCTGGTCGCACACCTGCGACATAGCGAATAGTTGGACCACCGTGACTATGACCAATCAAATTGACTTTTTCTGCTCCGGTAATCGCCCGAATTTCTAAGACTTGTTGCAGTAATTGTTCACCGCGAACTTCAGTCGAGTTAAATGGAGACACACGTGTCGCCCAAACATTAGCACCATTTCGTGCTAAATCAGGCAAAATTTGATACCAATAATCGAGTCCGAAAGAGTCCGTCCCGACAGTAATAAAGCCGCCCATACCATGGTTAAATACCACTGGATATTTCGTTTTTGCATAGCTTGATGTAGCTTTTGCTGTGACTTGTGTTGCTTGGGATGCAGAGACTGACGTGAAGCAAGATGCAGCTAGTAACGCAGTGATGAAAATTCCATATTTCATTTTTTAATACTCACAATAATATTATTTTTAAAGAAGCATAAGGATCAATCACAGGATTGACCTTGGTATTAGTTCAATGATTTCATCTGAGCAGTGATTGAATTAAAGCGGTAGAGCTTAGTAAAGAATGAATATCGCTTTAAAAATAAGGGAATGAATACATTCCCTTAACAGATTGGTTTTATAAGCCTTGTAGTTTTAAACGGTTGGCATGTTGTCGATACAGCGCCACAGGATCTTGTGTAAACAAGCCTGTGAGACCAAACATCATGTTGGCCAGGTCAGTGTGGTTCAGTTTATAACTGTCATTAATGACTTTACCAATATACGCGCTACAACGGGCAACCATACCGTCATTGTCTTTATTGCCATAAGAAAGTGGGCCAAGTTGCATCAAGATTGTATCAATATCTAGTAGGTTGGTGGTTTGTGCCACACCCGTCCATGAATAGTATTGAATCCCTTTGCTATCGACGGGTCTTAAGTTCTTGCTGCAATTTTCTGAAGAGGCCAATACCCCATCTGCCACGGCCGATTTTGCAACTGTACTGTTAAAGGTCGCTGAGCCAGTTTGACTCAGAGACTTCATAGATGCATCAAAATCAATTTTCAGTTCGGGTTTTAGCTGCCCTAATGCGATTAGCGGGCCAACAATATAGTCACCTAAAATGTTAAATGCAGTGCGAGAAAGTTTATTGTCCTGAATATCGTCTGCAACTTTAGAACCATGATATGTGCCCGCAACTCCTGTAATTGAGGCAATATAATCAGGTTTGGTTTGGGCAACATATAGCACCGTTGGCCCACCATGTGAGTGACCAATTAAGTTCACTTTAGGTTTTCCTGTAATGGCGATGACATCTTCAACTTGTGCAATCAGTTGTTCACCACGATAAGCCGTAGTGTTTGCTGGAGATAATTGAGCAGCAAAGACCGTAGAGCCGTTGCGCGCCATGTCTGGTAAAATTTGATACCAATAATCGAGACCGACTGATTCCGTACCAATACGTGACCAACCTAACCAACCATGAACCATTAAAATGGGAAACTTGGTTTTAGCATAGTCTGATTTTGCGGTTTCCTTTACTTGAAGCACACTTGGCTCAGCTTGGGTAGTTGCTGATAAACCGATTGCTAGACCAGCAATGGCAGCAGCAGAGGCCATCTTGGCCGTTTTTACTAAAGTTCGCATAAACATTCCTGTTCTGATGTTGTTGTTTTTTACTTTTTAATAATTTGACGCGTTCTCTCTTTTTTAAACAGCATCTTTGCACTGACAAAGCCAGATCATTGAATTTAGAGAGTTTAAATAAACAAAGATGCCTTCACATTTTTTCATGCTAGCAGTTAAATTCCATGTCATTAGAGGTCACGACGGTTGCTTTGATGACATGTATAAATTTATACAATTGTGCATAAATTTAGGTTGATTACTTAGACTTTGTTATATAAATATTTTTTGAAATGTCTTAAATATGGTTAACAAACAATAACATTGTAAAAAAGGACGCATGGCGTCCTTTTTATAAGTAAATTAATGAAATTTCATGCTTTTTAAAGCATGGAGATTAAAGCCCTTGAAGTTTCAAGCGGTTGGCATGTTGACGATAGAGCGCAACAGGGTCAGGTGAGAAAATACTGCGTAGACCGAAGACCATATTTACTTCATCTAAATGGTTATGATTGTAGTCATCACGAATGACCTGACCGATATGTGTACTACAACGACCGACTAAACCGTCATTATCTTTATTCGCATAAGCTAAGGGCCCAAGCTGAGTAATAATGCTGTCTAGCACATCAAGTACATTGGTCGCTTGCGCTGTACCCGTCCATGAATAGTAATACACACCGTTATCGACTTTAGCACCGGCTTTATTACAGTCATTTGCCATGGCTGTCGTAGGAAATTTAGCATTAAATGCGGCTGAACCTTTTTCACTGATTGCAGTGAGTGATGCACCTACACTGTTTGGCAGGCTTGAGTTGCCTTCAGCCCAAGTAATAATCGGTGCAAGTAGCTGATCGCCTAAAATACCAAAAATAGAATTAATCCCTTTATTGGCTTGGATTTTATCGGCAACTAGAGAGCCGCGATATGTACCTGCAACACCTGTGACGGATGCGACATATTGCGGTTTTACGGCAGCAATATAACGTGTAGTTGGACCACCGTGTGAATGACCAATTAAATTCACTTTAGGTTGACCTGTGATAGCAAGTACATCTTCAACTTGTGCCAGTAGTTGTTCACCACGTACTTCAGTCGATTCAAGAGGAGAGACTTGCGCTGCAAAAGTATTTGCACCATTACGGGCTAAATCAGGTAGGATTTGGTAAAAGTAATCCATACCAAAGCTATCAAACCCGATACGAGTAAAACCAAACATCCCGTGGGTAAACACAATGGGATACTTAGTTTTGGCATAGGTTACTGAACTGTTGGCAGTTACATGCTGTAAACCTGCGGCAGCTTGTGCAGAGGAAATACCAATAAAAGCGGTTGCTGCTACGAGCGCAGAACGCAGTAATCTTTTTTTCTTGTATCGCATTATTTCGTCCTGAAATAAAATAATAACTACATGATCGGATTATTCCGAGAAGGGAAGTTTTCCACCTTGATCATGGACCGTTTCAAAAGTGCTTAAGCGCAATTGATCTTCTTTTGATTTAAAGTGCTGATTACGGAGCTGCTGTACAGCTTGTTGTTTGGCACTATCACTCATATTACTTTTCATGATGCTGTCGCGTTCATCTAAATATTGATTTACATTGCCTTTCCATTCGCTGCGCTGTGTATCCAATGTTTCAAGGCGCTGCGTTGCTTCTGGCCCAACCAAATTTAAACGCATTTGACGAATTTCTTCGCTCGAACCGCCACGGGCTTTAATATCTGCAGTGAGCTTTCTCAGATCATCCAATTTATTGATTTGTTCTAAGCTTTCTTTCCAATCTTCTGGAAGCTCATCAAACAGTTCTTTAAGTTTTTGGGCTTTTTCAGATTCGGATAATTTTTTATCATTGACCACTTCCATACGCTTTAATGTGTATTCGTGGTAGGTATTTTCTTTGCCAAATAAACCTTCAATTTCATAGTTGGAAAAGAACTGCTTACGCAAATTTTGCGTACTGTTATAAATCGCACGGTAATATTGTGGAGATTCTTTGTCTTCACTTGGCGGGACTAAATCGCCCAAACGTTCACGATATTGCATGTAGCGATCCCACAAATCATAAATTTGTGATAAAGCGGGTTCTTTATGACCTTGAGCAATATATGTTTTGAAATCCTTTTTGATTTGATCAATCGACTTCTCACCGTATTGGGTGATGAAATATTCAAAACAATTACGTGTTTGTTCATTCACAATCAGGCGGTTGGAACCATCCATGCTGATTTGGCAGTTTACTTCGGTGTCTTGCTGACTAGCACTAATGAGAGAACCACCTACTGCATTGGGTAAACCCGTTGCTGCTGAAGAGTTCGCTGCGGCACTTTGTTGCTGTTCGATATTGTGTTGTGAATCTTGCTGAGAATCTTTCGGCGCAAGCCAATATATAAATGCGGCTGCCGCAATAATCACAATGGCTAAAATCAGCCAGAGTTTATTTTTTTGCATATCCCAATGCACCTTTTTCCGTTTTAATTGTTTTATGAGTTCTAAATGTGAACTCAATATGACATAAAAGAATGATAAAAACATAGAAAAGTTGTAAACGCTTAGCATGGATTGATACCATGGCGCAGTTCTCTTTTTGCCCTATTTTAGTCATGAAAAAAGCTTCTCCTAAGATTCAGCGTCGTCCAGTACATGGTGTATTTTTATTAAATAAGCCTTTGGGCATTAGCTCGAATGCTGCATTACAAAAAGTGCGTTGGTTGTATCGAGCACAAAAAGCAGGACATACAGGTGCGCTAGATCCATTAGCCTCAGGTTTATTACCAATTTGCTTAGGTGAAGCAACAAAGTTTTCGCATTTTTTATTGGATTCGACTAAACGTTATAAAACCACCGTTTTTTTAGGTCATAGCACCACGACTGGCGATGTTGAAGGTGATGTATTGTTAGAAGCGACTGTGCCGGCTTTAACTGAAGCGTCGATTCGTGAAGTTTTAGCTCAGTTTATTGGGGACATTCAGCAAGTACCACCCATGTATTCGGCATTGAAAAAAGAAGGTCGTCCTTTATATGAGTTAGCACGTCAGGGTATTGAAATCGAGCGAGAAGCACGTCCGATCACTATTTATGATATCAACTTATTATCATTTACTGAGAATAGTATTACACTTGATATCACTTGCTCGAAGGGTACATACATTCGAGTCTTAGGTGAAGATATTGCTAAAGCATTGGGTAGCTTTGGTCATTTGACATATTTACACCGTATTAAAACTGGTCATTTTGACCTCATCCCAAGTTATACCATTGAATATCTTGAAAGCTTAACTGAAGTTGAACGCGAAGAACTGTTACTGCCGGTGTACGCACCTGTCGATCATTTTCTCAAAGTTCAAGCGCCTGAAGGCCGAGCTGAATTTTTCAGTCGCGGTATGGAAAGTAATATTGAACATGAAGCCGAAGCACAAGTTTTGGTATTTGATGGCGAACGTTGCTTAGGCCTGGCAGAAATTACAGACCGTAAACGTTTGGTTCCAAAACGTGTGTTAAATCTTGAAAGCTAATCCAGCATCACGCTAATTTAGAAGTAATCCCATGGACATTGAAATTATCTTAAGCCTTCTGTTTTTTGCATTTTTTGCAGGTGCAATTGATGCAGCAGTCGGGGGCGGAGGACTAATTCAAATTCCAGCCATTATGAATGCCATGCCGCAGTTGTCTCCAGCGACGGTTTTTGGCACCAATAAATTATCGTCTATTTTTGGTACGGCTTCAGCTTCTTATAGCTTTTTAAAGAAAGTGAAATTGCGCTGGAAATTGCTAGCAGTGATTGCGACTTGCGCCTTTGTTGCATCCTTTGCGGGTGCAGCATGCGTGTCGATGGTACCCAAAGAAATTTTACGTCCATTCGTTTTGGTTATGCTCATCGTGATTGCGATTTATACTTTTACCAAAAAACAATTTGGTCAGGTACATGTCCGACAAGAACTCACGCCTAAAATATTAGTTCTCGCTGCTGTAGGCAGTCTAGCGATTGGTTTCTATGATGGTATTTTCGGCCCAGGTACAGGTAGTTTCTTTATCTTCTTTTTTATTCGCTATTTGCAAGCGGACTTCTTGCATGCTTCTGCATTATCTAAAGTGGCGAACTTAACCACCAACTTGGCTGCCTTGAGTTTCTTTGCACCGGCAGGGCATGTACTGTTTGCTATTGGCGCGATGATGGCGGTTACTAATATTTTAGGTTCCATAGTTGGGGTACGAGCAGCATTAAAATACGGCAGTGGATTTATTCGTATTCTGTTTTTAATTTTAGTCAGTATTTTAATTGTACGTTTGGGCTATCAAACCTTTACCGGACAGGCTTGAACAAATCTTAACAGAGCGTAGCTGAATTCTGTTGCTGAAGCGATTAGTATGAAAAATAAGCGACTCGGTTGAGTTGTGGATAATAATTAAATTTCATATTGCATAATTAGCTAAGCATCAGAGGTCATCATTACAATGAATATATTTGAAGCTCTACGCCAAAGTCATGAAAAACAACGTGAACTTGCTGAAAAACTCATTCAAACCTCAGGGGATACACCTGAACGTCGAGACTTATTTGAGCTGCTCAAAAATGAGTTATTTGCCCATGCCGTTGGCGAAGATCGTTATTTTTACATCCCGTTGATGATGAGCGATTCCGGTCTAAACATCACTCGTCATGCGTTGGCGGAACATCATGAGATGGATGAATTATTAGAGCAACTGACGGAAACTGAATTTAGTAATCCAGGTTGGTTGGCGATTGCGAAAAAATTATCTGAAACGGTACATCATCATTTGCAGGAGGAAGAACACGGCTTTTTTCAGCAAGCAGGTAAAATCTTAGATGAAAAGCAAAAGGAAAGTTTAGCCAAACAATATTTGGCGGAATATAAGAAATACAAGAAAGCAGATAAAGACAGTTTGACGGGCTAAACGCAAGTGAAGCCTGAAGACGAATGCAAAATCAAAAAAAAAAGACGGCAGAGGCCGTCTTTTTGTTTCAACTATAAATATAAAAATTTAGTCTGATACGCTGCTCGGAGTATTGCGAGAGGAACGTAAAGTCACCCCGACGGATGCCAACATAATGCAGATTAAGGCCACCCATTGCCACGTCCCAATATTTTCGCCAAGCAGAACCATACCTGTAATTGCAGCTAATGCAGGCGACAAACTCGATAAAGTCCCATAACTAAGTTTACTGAGGATTTTTAACGCTTTTAAATCCAGTGCATAAGGTATGGCCGTGGCTAAAATCGCAATTAATAAGGCTTTCGGCCAATATTGGGTATCTAGTAGGGCGGGTGCATTGTTATATAGTCCAATCGGGAGCAAGGTCAGTGCGGACAGTGTGATGGCAATCGTTAGCGCATGCATACCAATATTTTGATGTACCACTTTTTGTCCAAAGTAAATATAGAATGCCCAACAGAGTCCCGCTGCTAAGGCACAGGCTGCCCCAAGTATTGAGAAATTACCATCATGAGCTTGTGCCCAAGGCACCATCAAGGCAATACCTAAGATGGCTAAAAAGACCCAAATATAATCACTGCGGTTTTTAATGGATAATAATGCCAGACCCAAAGGCCCAATAAACTCTAAGCCCACGGCAATGCCTTGTGGCAATTTACCCAGTGACATATAGAACAACACATTCATCAAACAGAGTGCCGAGCTATAGCAGAGCAGATCACGCCATTTTAAAAAAGACAGCCGTTTTAAAATGTGCCATGAACGAAACATTAAGCAGATAATAATTGAAGCAAAACAGAGTCGTAAAATGGTCACGCTGAGCGGATCAAGCACCAAAAATAATTGCTTGGCGAATGATGCACTGATTTGATAGGAGATCATGGAAAGTACCATGAAAACGACTGCTAATAATTGTGAGTTTGGCATGCGGCACGCTGTGGTGGGGGGAACAAAGTACCCCAATTTTTAATTCTGCTCAGTATAGCGGTTAATATTGAGTCATTGAGTTTTTTCAGGTGTCGAAATGCAATTTGCAGGTTTTGAATTTAAAAAAATTGAATATAAAAAATCGTCTTTAAATCGCCACCATTTTTAAATTCAAAATAAAAAATGGAGATATTTTCAAAAGATTAAGGCTGTTTGAATTTAAATTCGTTTGGCCTTTTGCGTGGTATAAGTACAGCCAATCGAAGCACTGATAATCACTGCCAATGCCAACCATTGTGTCCATAACAATTGTTCATGCAAAAAGATAAAACCCGAGAGAGCGGCAACAGCGGGTTCCAAACTCATGAGTGTACCGAAACTCAACGCAGTCATGTTACGTAGCGCAATCATTTCTAGGGTAAAAGGTAAAGCACTGGCTAGGGTCGCAAGTGCAATAAAATACAGCAGACTACTTGGCTCAAACGCCTGTGCCGGCATACCTGCAAAGAGTGCGATGGGCATCAAAACACACATGCCGACGAACATGCCTAAGCAAACGGTATGATTGCCTGAGACCCCTGACGGTTTTTGACCTGCCACGATATAGAGTGCCCAACAAGCACCTGCACCGAGGGCAAGAAAGATCCCAATTGGGTCAAGACGTTGTGCTGCTTGATCAAATGGAAACAGCAAAATTAGGCCTAGAATTGCAAGGCCGACCCAGACGAAGTCGAATTTTCGTCTTGCTGCCAATAGTGCAACACTTAAAGGGCCAATAAATTCAAACGACACGGCAATGCCGAGAGGTAGGCGATCAATGGACAAGTAAAACAGCATATTCATGCCTGCAAGAGCACAGCCATAGCTGATAATTGCAGACCATTTGACTTGTTTAAAATTGATTTTCCAAATTTTAAAGATGATCGCCAAGATTAATGCACCGAGCAGTAAACGCATCGCGGACACGGTCAGGATGGGAAACTGACCAAACAGGTACTTGGCGAAAGAACCACTGCTTTGCATACTGATCATTGCAATAAGCAAGATCAGTGGTGCTTGTAGGGCAGGGGTAATTTTAAAATTTGGCATAGACTAAATTTGTTTCGATGACTCGAATAGCGGGAGATTGGCAAAAGCCAGATTTTAAAAGTCTACTACAATAAAAAAACCACAGCCCGAAGGCTGTGGCTTCAGTGTCTAATTAAATTAGAACAATACGCGAACGCGGATGGTACCTTCCACTTCGTGAAGAGTATCCAAAGCTTCTTTAGATGCAGTTGCATCAACGTCCATCACAAGATAACCCACATCGCCTTTGGTCATTAAAGACTGACCAGAGATGTTGATACCGTGTTCAGCAAACAAGTTGTTGATTTTTGAAAGAACGCCCGGTACGTTTTTGTGGATATGAAGTAAACGGTGTTTGCCTTCAGTCAACGGTAACGCGATTTCTGGGAAGTTCACTGCAGATAAAGTCATACCTTTATCAGAGTAAGCAACGAATTTTTCAGCAACTTCAAGACCGATGTTTGCTTGCGCTTCCATGGTAGAACCACCCACGTGAGGCGTTAAAATCACGTTGTCTAAGCCACGAAGTGGAGAAACAAATTCTTCACCGTTTGCTTTTGGTTCTTTCGGGAATACGTCAACCGCAGCACCTGCAATGTGACCAGATTTGATCGCATCTGCAAGGTCTTCAATGATTACACATGTACCACGTGCAGCATTTAGGAAGATTGCGCCTTCTTTCATTTGAGCAAATTGCTCTTTACCGAAGAAGTTACGTGTAGATGGAACGTCAGGAACGTGTAAAGAAACCACGTCTGCATTCGCAAGAAGTTCACCCATAGAACCGACTTGACGTGCATTACCCATTGGAAGTTTAGTTACTGCATCGTAGTAAATAACGTGCATACCTAAACCTTCTGCAAGTACAGAAAGTTGTGAACCGATCGAACCGTAACCCACAATACCTAAAGTTTTGCCACGAGTTTCAAATGAACCAACTGCAGATTTGTTCCAACCACCACGGTGAGTTGAAGCAGATTTAGCAGGAACACCACGAAGTAATAGAATCGCTTCAGCAAGTACAAGTTCAGCAACCGAACGTGTATTTGAGTATGGTGCGTTAAATACTGGAATACCACGAATCATGGCAGCATTTAAGTTCACTTGGTTTGTACCGATACAGAAACAACCCACAGCAATCAGTTTATTCGCCGCTTCAAAAACTTCTTCAGTTAATTGAGTACGTGAACGAATACCAATGAAGTGAGCATCTTTAACCGCTTCTTTCAACGCTTCACCCTCAAGCGCAGTTTTACGGTAATCAATGTTGGTGTATCCAGCAGCATTTAGTGTGTCGATTGCGTTTTGGTGAACGCCTTCTAATAACAAGAAACGAATTTTATCTTTAGGCAAAGAAAGATGTTGGCTCATTACGGCTCCGCTACAAAGGCCAAATTTAGTGGCGATATAATAGCATAGGAAAAAGCCCTATATACATTTCCTTTATGACGGCTGTGTCAGGTATTTTGGCGAATTATGTGTCAAAACTTGTCGCTTGCGGTCTAATTAACTGCGTAATATTTCTAATGACATTTCAAAAACACGTTTTTCTTTCGGTTTTGTCAAAAAAACGCAGTTATAGCTTATAATGGTGCGGCTCAAATTTCGCTTGGCCTATTCATGGCCTATTTGATGCACTCAGTTTCAGGCTTTTTCCCTTGAAATATGCGGATGCCGCAATTTTGACTGAATCAGGTCTGGACCTTTAAAACTTGTTTACTTCTTGCAAGGTCTGAAAACGATGAATGCTCCAGTCGCTTTAACCCCAGAGTTATTAACCCAATTGACCGCTATTGTTGGCGAAAGCCGTATTAAAACAGATGCGGATAGTCTCCAAAATTGGGGTCGTGACCATACTAAGCACTTCGATCCAAATCCTTCGGTCGTCGTTTTCCCTTCAAGCACAGAGCAAGTTCAACAAATTGTTAAGCTGGCAAACCAATTTAATGTCGCGATTACCCCAAGTGGCGGTCGTACAGGTTTATCAGCAGGTGCTGTGGCTGCCAACGGTGAAATCGTGGTGAGCATGGACAAGATGAACCAAATCTTGGAATTCTTCCCAGCTGACCGGATGGTGCGTGTACAAGCAGGTGTAGTGACTGAACAACTTCAGAATTATGCTGAAGAACAGGGCATGTATTACCCAGTCGATTTTGCATCTTCAGGTTCATCACAAATTGGCGGTAACATCGGTACCAATGCCGGTGGTATTAAAGTGATTAAATACGGCATGACACGTAACTGGGTGTTGGGCATGACGGTTGTTACAGGTAAAGGTGACATCCTGCGCTTGAACAAAGGCATGATCAAAAACGCGACGGGTTATGCGCTGCAACACTTATTTATTGGTGGTGAAGGCACTCTAGGTTTAGTGACTGAAGCTGAAATCAAACTTGAACGTCAACCACATGACTTACAAGTGTTGGTGTTGGGTGTGCCTGACTTTGATGCGATTATGCCGGTACTGCATGCCTTCCAAAAGAAAATTGACTTAACAGCATTTGAGTTCTTTGGTGAGCTTGCAATGCAAAAAGTTTTGGACAATGGTCATGTACAACGTCCATTTGAAACACCATGTCCATTCTATGTCTTACTTGAGTTTGAAGCACCATTTGAGCCGATTATGGATGCGGCAATGGAAATCTTTGAACATTGCATGGAACAAGGTTGGGTGCTTGATGGCGTAATGAGCCAAAGCCTAGACCAAGTACATAACTTGTGGCGTTTACGTGAAGACATTTCAGAGTCGATTGCTCCATTCACACCATACAAAAATGACATCTCAGTTCTAATTACACATGTTCCTGCATTTATTAAAGAAATTGATGCAATTGTGGAAGCGAACTATCCAGACTTTGAAATTTGCTGGTTCGGTCATATTGGTGACGGTAACTTGCATTTAAATATTTTGAAACCTGCGGACTTAAGTAAAGATGAATTCTTTGCAAAATGCCAAGTGGTGAATACATATGTATTTGAAACTGTGAAAAAATATGACGGTTCGATTTCAGCAGAACATGGCGTGGGTATGACTAAAAAGCCTTACCTCGATTACACACGTTCAGCAGAAGAAATTGAATACATGAAAGCTTTGAAGAAAGTATTCGATCCAAACGCAATTATGAACCCAGGTAAATTATTTGATCTTTAATCTTTAAAGTTCATACAAAACGCATCTTCGGATGCGTTTTTTTATAGCTGTATTTTTGAAATGGCACTCATTAAGGATCAGAGCTTCTTTCACCAATTTATGGATTTCATCGCTTCTTTACATTGCTTTAATAGTGTTATGAATAAAAAATCTGCATGATATTGCAGTAAATAATGATTTTTAGGTTGGCTTATGTATCGTCTAATTGCAGTTTCAGCACTTTGTGTGGGGATTTTGTCGGGGTGTGCCACTACACAAAAAATCGTATCTAAAGTGGGTTCGTCAGATACGCCATTAAACCAAGTATTAAAGGATCGTCCTGATTTACGTAAAGAATTATCGACCGTTGAAATCCGTCAATACTTTAACCGTGTGGAATCGCCAAATGCGGGGCAGGTTAAAGTGACTGAAACGGGTTTAATGGATGATTCTGTTCGCTCTATTCGCACCATTTATAACTTTAAATTGGTGGATGGGGTTTGGCAGCGTGTAAGCACGAAGAAGGAGTATCAGTGTCAACGTGGGAAAAATACTAAGACTTTCCAGTCGGCGAAGTGTCCTTAAATTATAAAAAGTTAAGGTCTAAATTTCTTATTAAATGTTCAGCATGACGGGGTCATTTCATTTTAAATTCGATGATTGGAGCTCGTAGCTACTTTTGTTTCGGCAAAAGTAGCAAAACCATCTTTCATCCGCAAAACTCGTCAAATACCATCTTCAATTGTGTAGATCGCAGAAACTTTACATATTGAATGTGTCCTGACTCGGACAGTTGCGGATGAGTTTCCGCGTATCCTAATTTTTCATCCTCAACATAGAATATTCAATCCTAAAAATTTTCTCGTGAGTTCGTATAGTTTTTAATAATATAAGACCGAATTCACATCATTATTAGATTTCAAATTTATGATGAAAACCCTCGCGTTTATACACGTCAATGACTCAGGTTCACCCGTTGGTGACTTTGCACCAGTGACTTCAGTATTTTCCCATTATGAATTGGGTAATACCGTTTCGCCTTTTTTACTGCTCGACCATTTAGGGCCTGGGGTGCTGAAACCAACCAAACTGAAAAAAGGCGTGCTGGAACACCCACATCGAGGGTTTGAAACCGTCACATTGGTGTTAAAAGGTGAACTTGAACATCATGATACGACTGGCGGCGGTGGAGTCATTGGTGAGGGCGATGTGCAGTGGATGACTGCTGCTTCAGGCATTCAACACGAAGAAGTCTTTAGCCAAGCCTTTGCACAGCGGGGCGGAGCATTTGAAATATTGCAACTTTGGGTCAATCTGCCAGCCAAAGATAAAATGAACCCTGCACGCTATCAGAGCTTAACCAAAGCCAGTATTCCAAAGGTCAATTTAGCCCAAGATGCCGGTTATGTACGGATTATTGCAGGGCAATATTTAACAGCCCAAGGCCCCGCAGAAACACATACACCCATGCAAGTATTTGATGTCTTTGTCAGAACAAATCAAAGCATCACCCTGCCTGCACAAGAAGGGGATACCACACTTGTGTATTTACGTTCGGGCAAGCTGAAATTTACTGAAACAGATGAACAGTTAAATGCACAGCATATGGCAGTCATGTCGGGCCAAGGAGAAAATGTCGAATTGATGGCAGTCGAAGATAGCCACATTTTGTATCTATCGGCGCAGCCTTTAAATGAACCCATCTATGGGCGAGGCTATTTTGTGATGAATCATTTTGCTGAAGTGATGCAAGCTTATGATGACCTAAAACAAGGTCGCTTTATCCAAAAAGCAGACAATGAAAAATCATAAAAGGGGTAGTATAAAAAGACCAATACAACGCAAGCAAACACTGTTAAAATAGTCGTACGCAAACCGACAGATCGGTTCGTTGAAGTTCATTTTATCTCTATCTAGCGTCTTGTGAATACGACGCACATATGGCGGATACGCCGCAAATTCATTTTTAAAATTAATATTACAGTGCTCGTCATTGGGCTGAAGTATCTCTCCCGCTTTGTCATTTCAAGCTTGACCACGCACATTTGATATATAGATAACAATGCAAAACGTACAAACCACAAAATTAAGTCGTGCCACCTTAATGTTTCCCTTGGCACTGGTTTTATTTGAATTTTCTGTCTATATCGGAAACGACTTAGTCCAACCTGCCATGCTTGCGATTACTCAAGAGTTTGGCGTGAGTAGTTCATGGGCACCGTCGTCGATGTCCTTTTACTTACTGGGTGGTGCGTGTGTCGCTGCGATATTAGGGCCCTTGTCAGATCGATTAGGTCGTAAAAAAGTCCTATTGGGTGGTGTAGCGTTCTTTAGCTTATGCTGTTTAGCGATATTGCTCACACATAATATCGAAAGCTTTTTAACGTTGCGTTTTTTACAAGGTTTTGGTTTATCCGTTATTTCTGCTGTGGGCTATGCTGCCGTTCAGGAAACTTTTGAAGAGCGTGATGCCATCAAAGTCATGGCGATCATGGCCAATATTTCACTACTAGCGCCACTGATCGGACCCGTCCTCGGTGCCTTTATGATTGATCACGTGTCATGGCATTGGGGCTTCATAGGAATCGCATTTCTATCTTTTCTGAGTTGGTTTGGTTTAAAAGCCAAGATGCCGACTCAGCACATCAGCATTCCAAAGCAACCGGTGGGTTATATTATCGATGACTTTAAGCAGGTGTTAAAAAACAAACGCTTTTTGGCACTGACTTTGGGCCTACCGATGGTGGCAATGCCTCTGATGTTATGGATTGCGCTATCTCCGGTGATATTGGTGGAACAGCTAGGACTGAGTAGCATGCAATACGGCATGGCACAGTTTCCCGTTTTGGGCGGTCTGATCCTCGGTAATATTGTTCTGATTAAAATCATCGATAAACTGCCATTAGGTCAGTCGGTGATGATCGGGCTACCTTTGATGTTACTCGGGACGAGCCTCGTGGTTATTGGGACGATGACTGAAAGCTATTTTCTGACATTTCTCATACTTGGCATGAGCTTGGTCAGTTTTGGTGAAGGGATTAGCTTTTCTGTGCTCTATCGTTTTGCCTTAATGTCGTCTGAAATGTCGAAGGGCACAGTAGCTGCAGCAGTATCTGTGATCATGATGCTGACGTTCTTTGCCGTGATCGAAATCGTGCGCGTGCTATATGAAAACTTTGGACTTTGGGCATATAGTTTGGCGGGTTTTACCCTCATTATCTTGTGGTTCAGCCTACCACGCTTGGTGGTGCGAGATATTATGCGACAACGTAAATTGACGGGTAAATTTTAAATTCGAGTTCATGCCATCATAGAAAAAGCCCGATGCTGAGTAGAACAACATTGGGCTTTTTTACTTGTTGTAGAAATTCTTAATTTGAAGTTGCAGGTTGTTCTGCATTTTTTAATTTACGATCGAAAATAAATGGACCAAAAGGCAAAATCGATGCAATCAAGCCCATTAGAAATATGCTGAGCGACCATTTTTGCTTTTCACAGACCACAAATAGCACCACTAAGAAAGCGATGAATAGAACACCATGTCCCATCCCGACATATTTCACTAATATCGGGTTGCCCATTAGGTATTTCATTGGCATCGCAATAAACAACAATAACAGGAACGAAATGCCTTCCAGCAGGCCTACAAAACGTAAGGTCTTGATATTCATGTGCAGTCTAAATTCAAAGTGATTTAAGTCTTGAGTGTACCTGAAAGCATAGCAGGAACGAAGCGTTCCTGTTGAAATAATTGATCCACATATTGAATCTAAGTAAATGTTTTTAAAGTTAATTCTGAGTAATCTACTCGGATTAATGATCTAGACTGGCAAGCGCTTCATCAACCGAACCTTGATCAAATTCATAATTACAGCCGAGTAAAATCATTGGGCTTTTTCCGGTCATTTCAGACAAGCTCAATTTGTGATTCACAGCATGAAGTTCATCGGTTTCTGCTTCAGTCCGCAATATTTTTTCACCACGGAAAAATGGCAAACCAGCAAACATAGAATGCTGTTCAATACCATATTTTTGCGCAAGTTTTTTCACATCGGCTTGGCGATAGATCGCGAATACTGCATTGGAAGACAGGCCAATTTCTTGTGTCGGCATGCCAAAAAATTCAACAGCTTGCGTATTTTTATAGATATAAATAAACGGTTGATGTGGGTCGTCAAGACGTTTCCAACCTAATTTTGGTAAATCTTCTTCGTAGTTAGAAAGTGCCTGATGGTAATGATCATAGTCAGACTGACATTCTAAAACTGGTTTTAACTCACTTTCGATCGGTGCAGCCACTGCATTTGTGACGACAAAAGCAGTAGAAGCTAAAGCCACAGAAATGCATGCGTTTTTAAAATTAAAGTTTAAAAAGGACATCATTATTTTCTCTATTCGGCCTATTAAAATTACGGGTCTATCCATTACAACATTCTATTTAATTTCAGCACGAATTAATTGTGTTCTGAGTTGAATTAACTCAGGCAAGGTTTCAAGTAATAAACTGATTTGTTTGAGCACCAGTTGCAGGTGATTAGACAATATTTCTTCAGCATTGAGTGTTTGAATTTCGAAAAGTTTTTGCTGAATACGCGCTGTATCTAAGGGCTTTTTTTGCAGCAGAACGTCATCCAAAGTCTGTTGGCACCACTGTAGTAGGTCTAGCACTTGGGCATCTTGTACTTGTTCACGATGGCTGCCTAAGGCTGAAATATAACTGAGCTGACTATGGCTATAAACCAAATAGCGAAAGGCGTGTTGTATTAGGTTCTGGTCAGGATCAGGTTCCGTACTTAAACTGGAAATCATGCTAGATAATTCAGTCTGGGCATTATGCGCTGAACGACGTGCACGTCGATAAGCAATGCTGTTGGTTTTACCTTGTAAATATTGCTCGACCACGGCATCAAAATAATTCAGCGTCGCGCATGAGCTTTTTTCAATGGTTTTGGAAATATTACGGAAATCCCAATCTGGCCAAATTGTATTTACGGCAACCCATGCAATTAAACAACCAATGAGGGTATCCATAATGCGCGGTAAGATCACAGCATACCCTGCGCCTTTTAAATTGAAAATCAACAAAACCATCAGCGTTGCCATTAAGGTTGCCATGGCATATTTCTTTGCACTTAAGTAGAAAAAGCACACCCCAAAAATAATGGTGAGAAATAATTGTCCTTCTACACTGGGCACAAAGTATAAAACAGGAATGCCAAGTAACACGCCTAATAAGGTGCCTAAGGTACGCATTTTGAGACGGCTTTTGGTCGCGAAATAACGCATTTGGCAGACGAATAAACTGGTTAATAAAATCCAGTAACCGTTCTTAGCAAAGGGCAATAATGAAATGCCATAACCGACGGTAAAAACGATAGCGATGCGTACTGCATGACGAAACAGCGCAGACTCAGGACTGAGATGTTGTTTAAGTTTGAGCCATAAATCATGCCAGCCATGAATATCATCATCGAGTAAATTGAGGTTATCGACATGTTGTTGATAATGTAGCTGTTGCTGACTGTCTAAATCATTTAAATGGTTAAAACGTTCTTGAACGCTGTCTAAATTACTTAAGATCAGTTGCAGGTTTTTAACTTCAATATTTTGTGGATTGGTTTCAACCCATTCTTGCATAGATGTATGTAAATTATTAAGTGCTTCAGCTGCAATAGGATTTGGAAGGAATACTTCGCGCTGCAGAATACAACGTGCCAATTGCTGACAAGCTTGAGCTTGCAGACGAATATTTTTTTGAAAGCGAAAAATTAAATCGGTACGGCTAAAATTTTGCTGAATATGTTCATAGTGTAAATAATTTGCACTCGCCTGTTCGTGAATATCTTGTGCCAAGAAATATAAATTGAGCCAGTAAATCGTATTTTTATTGGCACGAGATGCCTTTAAGCGGGTTAAAAGCGAAGCTTTGGTGGTGTTAAAGATTTGCACAACCTCACTATTTTTGAGCGATAACTCATATAAGAGCGTTTCGACATTATTGGTATTGTCAGGGTCGAATAAGCGGGCTTTGGCATTGAGCACATCGGCTATTTGTAAAAAGCAACGTGATAAATTGTCTTGAACAGGTAGGCTGGGCTTAATTAAATAAAATACAATGGCCGTGAGTCCATACCATAACACCCCTAAAACAAAGCATAAGGGTTGAAAATACCAATCTTGATATTCCCCTAAACCGAACATGGTATAGATAGAGAGCAAGATTGTACCGAAGGAAATGACGGCATAACGTTGTCCCAATGCACCAAGTAAAATAAAGCCTGCACTGGATAGCGATAGGTAGAGAATAAATAAAAATTTATAGGGATAAAGAAAATCTAAAATACTGCTGACGCTAAAAAATAAGATACAGACGTAGCCGAGGTTACGTAGTCGAATACTGAGTCGGTCATCAAAATCGGTCAGGGCTGTGGCAATCGCACCTAAAGTCACAGGTACAATCAACTGATGCAAACCTAAAAAATACAAACCTAAAGTCGTGCCTGAAAGAACGATGCAGATTTGTAGGCAATACATTACGATTGCACTGGATTGAAATTGCTGAAACCACGAAAGACGACTGCTCACGGTTGAGGAATTGCTCATCATTATTTTTGGTTTTAGCCTGAGCTTTTTTGTATGAACTGTCAATTTTTATTCAATGTAGATTAGCAATAAAAAAGCGGACTTAAAGTCCGCTTTTCATCGCTTTTTTTGAGCAAAATTATTTGATTACACCGCAGGCAATACGGTCACCACCACCGCCTAATGGTTTTGGATGATCTGAGTAATTATCACCGCCGGCATGCACCATAATGGCTAAACCTTGCACATCAGCCAGTTTTAAACGTGGGGCAATCAGAGACACTTTTGCTGTACCATTGGTTTCGACTTGAAGGATCGGTAAGTCACCTAAGTGACCTGTAATCGGTGTACCGTGGTTAGGCGCAGATTTCGGGTTGAAATGGCCACCTGCAGCAAGTGCAGCACCCATTTTCCCATCTTTCTCTGCCGGTGCGCATGAGCCTTTTTCATGGATGTGGAAACCATGTGGGCCTGGAGGTAATTGGGTTAAATTAGTTTGAATAACCAAGCCCGCAGGACTGTCGAGTAATTGAATTTGCCCAATATTTTGTCCAATGCCTTGTGCACTCACTGCATTTACAGTCACTGATTTTGCATTGAGGCTGGTTGCGGGTGTGGTGCTCGCACAACCAGTAAACATAGCCGCTGAAAGTGCTGCTAAAGCACCGAATCGAGTAAAAGATGCCATATGATCATCCTGTCTGTTCTTGTTGGTTAAAACCATTGAAGCAGAAGCGCAAACAGGATGACAGTTGATTTAAGTATTTGATTGTAATATTTGTTTAATCTTTATACTGAACTTTATTTGTCGTTCCTGTCATCTAATGGCTCTAAATCATGTGCCAGTGTGGCTTTCGGCATCATCACCGGTTCAATTTTGGTTTCATGTAACCATTCACGCCAAATCGCCAATAAAACAGCCAAAATGACTGGGCCTATAAATAAGCCAACCAATCCGAAGCTCGCAATACCGCCCAATACACCGAACATAATCAGTAAGAACGGGATTTGAGTTGCACCAGAGATAACTAATGGACGAATCACATTATCAGCAGTACTGACAATACAGACACCCCATGCCATCACACCAATGGCTTCAATGGTTTGACCTTGTGAGAACAACCACAATGACACAGCCGTATACGAAATTGGAGGGCCAAAGGGGATAAGCGCCAACATAAATGTGATGATGGTCAAGAGCATTGGATTCGGTACGCCTGCTACAAAATAGCTAAGGCCAGCAAGAAATGCTTGGGCAATGGCGGTGAGACCAATACCATATACCACCGCGCGGGTTGTATCTGAAATGGTAGAAAGATAATGATGAATTCGAGGGCCGATCACCATTTCAAGCGCTTTACTGACCTGACTTAAAATGGTTTGGCCATCACGATAGAAGAAAAACAAAGACATGACCGCAAAACAAAGTTTAAAAATATTTTTGCTGACTTCGCTAAATAAAACCTTACCGTAATTAAGATGACCTTGAATCCAAATCTGTACTGATTGAATGATGCTGTTTGGATCATCATTTAGTTCACGTAACGTGCGACTGACTTCTTTGCCAATAAAAGGCAATTGGCGTACGAAATCTGGCACATTGAAATGGCCTGAAAAAACCTGTTTCTGTAGTTCAAAATACAAATTACGACCTTCATGTTGCAGCAGAAAGATCGCAAAAATAACTGGCAAGCCGACCACCAACATGAACAGTAAAAGCATTAAGGTTGCACTGAGGGTTGCACGTTCACCACAGAATCGGTGTACCGACTGATATAAAGGCCAAGTCATATAGGCAATGATGGCTGCCCACACCACAGGCACAATAAAGTATTTGAGTACGCTAAAGCTCAAAAAAATCAGGATAAAAAATAATCCAAACAACAAGACTTTTTGTAATGTAGGTGCGAACGTTGGCAAAGAATTCTCTGATTTTCTAATCACGGTTAGTCCAATCTTAACTGAAAAAAAAGCTCCCGAAAACGAGAGCTTGTTAAGTTATGGTGAATATCTTTCAGGCAATTTTGGCTTGAAGTTGACAATGAAATATAAAATTAATGAAATCTGTGGTTAAAACCACTCTGTTTCGTCTTCAATAATGGCATTAAGTACAGGTTGCCATTGCTGTTGCATGCCTAAATACACTTTTTGGGTTTTATCAAAAACAGTTAAACCTTGCATGGCCAATTGACCATATGCGGTACGCTCAGAAATCCAAGCAACGGGCTGTTGTTCAATCTTATTGAAAAAATCTTGAATTTCTTTCGAGTTTGCAGAATTTGGTTTAACCCGATTGGCCAATAATAAAATTTGGACTTTGCCTTTACGAATGCGTTTAATGTCTTGTAAATGCTTTAAGAAACGACGCGTTGAGTCAATATCAAAAAAAGAAGGCTGCAATGGGGTGATAATCGCATGTGCTTCATTGACCAATTGGTCGGCATGTTCACCGGACAAAGCACCCGGTGCATCAATAATTAAATATTCAATGCCTTTGGGTACTTCACCAATAGATTTTTCATGACGCCAGTCAAGACTTTGAATCGGCGCTGCGGACTCGGGTCTTTGCTTTAACCACTGCCGTGCAGATTTTTGGTTGTCGGCATCGGCCAGCGCAACTTTATAGCCTTTTTGTGCAAGGGCTGAAGCTAAACTGATAGCGGTAATGGTTTTTCCGCATCCACCTTTTTGATTAGCAATTAAGATCGTTTTCATTGGCCTAAATAGATTTTATTCTGCTCAGCTCTAGCATATCATTCTTTAATGCGAGGAATATGACAACACACTAAAGTCTCAAATTTTTCATCTCATTATGTAATTTTCGATTTAAAAAAATCAGGATCAATCAATGTCTGTCTGGATGGCCATGTTAATTGGCGCATGTATTGGGGTTGTGATAACCACCATTATTTTAAGTAGCAGTCGCAATGGACGGATTAAAGCGGAATATGAACAATATATTGCAGAGCTTGAATTAGAGCATCAACAAGCTTTAGCTCATGCACAGAAGCGCAGTGTGAATACCAGTCGTGCTGTCTTGAAAGGTAGAATGGCGGAGCAACTTGCTCCGATTCTGCCTGAGTTCCAATATTTACCGAGTGATGCCAAGTTTTTAGGTGATCCAATCGATTATGTGGTGTTTGATGGTTATACCGACTTCCGCGATGGTGACGGTACAGCTGAAGATATTGAAGTGGTCTTGATTGATATAAAGAGTGGTGGGGCGCGATTAACCAAAGGCCAGCAAGCCATTGCTCAAGCGATTGAGGAAGGGCGCATTCGTTTTGAAACCATTCGCATTGATTTTGATGATGTGTAAATTATTTTAATGTACAGCACGGGTTTGGGATTAATTTTTAGTTTGGAATAAATGGAATTAAATCAATGGAAAAACTATTCGCAGCCGCCGCGTTATTTGGTCTATTGCTTTGGGTCTGGGCGGAGTTTTTTCGTGCGATTCCAAATTTTGAACAAGTTGGGGTGCTGAAAAATTTTCAGCTCACGACCAAAGAGGAGATTCAAGGGCGATTCACTGTTTTAGATAAAAGATACTACAGTGCAGGTCACCGCTTGTTACATCCAGCAGCACCAACCGTAGTTGGTGGTTTTCAAGACCTCGCTTATGTCAGCAATATTGACCTACTACTGAGCCAAAATCAGCAAAGTTATCAAACCTTAAAATAACAATTCGAATGGACACAGGACTCGCGCTGTTTTGAGCTAAAGGCTAAATCAAGCACATCGGCGCCTTTAGCACAAACATCTGAGCAATTATTCAATATGAGTGTGATTGCCAGTACAGAAGTCGTGGCAAATCAAATTCGACGACTAAAAGCAGGGCAGCAAGTTCAACTTCTAGCTGAATGGGTGGATGTGCATTCTATTAAAACTGGCCGAGCATTTAACATTGCTGCCGCTCGTCATGGACAGCATTGTCGTATTTATAAAATTAATGCCATTCGAATATTGTGATTTGCTCAAGCTCATTTAGAGTTTGCGTGCCCGAGCTAAGAGCATACGGCTTCCTATTTTGGGAATTCCCGCAGCATCAAAATATTGGCATTCATACAGTTCAAATTGTGCATTTTTGAGTAGCTTTTCAATATTACGATTGAGGTTGCAACCATCCGCGACTTTTTTCTGAATTGGGTTGAGTACATTTTGTAGGTGCTTAATTTTTGTATTTTCATTATGTTGTACATGCTCAACCAAATGAAACGTCCCTGTTGGTTTCAACACCCGATAAACTTCATCGAGTGCCTGCTCAATTTCAGCAACGCTACACAATGTCCAAGTACTGATAATATGATCCAGACTATTGTCCGCAAAAGGCAATTTTTCTGCACCAGCTTGTACATGTTGCACATCAAAGGGAGTGCTGTGTACCCGTTCAGCAGCCAAATGGTAGATATCGATATTGGGTTCAAGTGCATATAAGGTATCTACATTTTGATAAAACGGCAGGTTTAAACCTGTGCCAAAACCAATCTCTAAGGCTTCACCTGAAACCGCAAGCAGAAGTTCACGACGCTTATCCATCAAGCTGGCCGTTTGCATCACCTGATTTAACAGATGCGGAAAGATATATTGTTGATAAAATTTATAAATCATTTGATGGCTTTTTTATTCCAATTTCTTAAAGTGTAAATGAACTCACTATGCGAAGGAAATTGCAGCAATGACTGAAGCCCTGCATTTTGTTACCAAGTTCATAAGGTTTATTCCAAATCTGTGCGTAATATAGAGTTACAACTGTTTATTCATGTGCAGCGCATATTTTTAAGACTATTTTCATGTGGATGAATTAGTTTGAAAATTCAATCGGTATCTACAGTTGTAAATGTACAAAGTGTGGAAATTTTTAAGAGGATAGCTCGATGATCAAACGAATACTTTTAAGCACTGTTATGGCAGGCGTATTGTTGAATGTCGGTGTGCAAGCCTCTACAGAATATAATATTGCCAAAGGCTTAGCACCTGTGGCCAAAGGTCAGTCAATTTCGACTTTGAAAGACTTTCAGGGTGATTTTAGAATTTTAGGTTCAAAAACCTATCAAACTGACGAGCAAGCAAAATTTTCACCGATTGATTATGCCGTGAGTTGGGGCTTATTTGCTGAACCTGAAATTGCTCGAACTATATCTGTTAATCAATATGATCGCTTTCTGAATTGGAAAATGGCCAAAGTGCCAGTTCCTCAAAAGCAAGCGATGATGATGGTATCCAATATGCACATCATTCCTGCCAATCCTAAAATTGCCAAACAGATTACCCAAGTCAAACGCGGTGACTTAGTGCGCTTGCAAGGGGATTTGGTTGAAGTCAAAGACAAAGATCTAGTTTGGACATCTTCACTTACACCGACGGATACAGGTGATGGTGCATGTGAAGTCTTTCGTGTCAGCTCAATCCAGTGGATTGAGAAAGTAAAAGGTTAATGAAAAACAGGGTTAAATACTGGATTGAAGATGCAGAATAAAATGACACAACAGATATTTAAAAAAGTTTTTATTGGCGTGAGTTTGGTCAGTGCGTTGCTGCTAGGTGGGTGTACCAGTATGAGCTCTACAGTTGATGGTAAAACGCATGTTTTTACGGAAAAACAAAGTTGCCCAGCTCTACTGGAGATGGATCGTGGTCAAACCTTGGAAGTGGTGTTAAATGAAAACCCTTCAACAGGTTATGTCTGGTCCATAGTGGAACAACCGAAGTTGTTTAAAGTAGAAGAAACCTATCAATCTGATCAACATCGTGCAGATAAAGATGCTGTACCAATGGTGGGTGTGGGTGGTCAGAAAATTTATCGTTTTACTGCAACTACAGCCGGTGAAGAACAATTGCATTTAAAGCATGTACGTTCTTGGGAAAAAACTTCGGTGAGCGAATGGACTTGCCGAGTTCGAGTTTCTTAATTTTTTAGCGCTTATAAATGTTCAATAGTTTAAAAAGCCAGTCTCAAGACTGGCTTTCTGACTTATGCTCAAATATCTCGAGATCAAGTCATCTTTTCAATTTGATTTTATTTTGCAGCTAAAGCTTGCCCATCAAATTGAATACCTTCCCAACCATTTTGCATAAATTGGCGAATATTTTGGTGATCAGTCGCTTCTGGTGTCGCAAGTACTGCTGCATAATGTTCAGCAAATAGACTTAATGTTTCAACTTGGTTTAAACCATTTAATTGCGCAAAAGAAAATACTTTGGCACTACCTTGGTTTTCAGTTGCTGCATTGGCTTGTTTACCATTGGTAAATGCCGTTGGGGTGTGGTTATAACGTGCTTCAATAAATGCGATTACATCTGAAAATTGAGCAGTCCCTGCTTCTAGTTGAGCCAATAATTCCTGAGCCATAATATCCTCAAATCATAAAAAAATAGTACAAAGCGCGCAGACTATAGCAAGCTTTTAAGCCTTTACAGAACACTATTTACGTAAAATAAATGCGTGTATAGTGGACAATACAATGGGTTGAAACATCATTGCATCAGGTTCATTTCAATTTACAAAGGGAAACTATGAATTGGTTATTGGTAGCACTCGGTGGTGCAATCGGGGCAACTTTGCGTTATGGCACAGGTGTATTGCTGATTAAACCAATAGGCATATTTCCTTGGACGACTTGGTGGGTGAATGTGATTGGCTGCTTCTTGGCCGGTGTATTTTTTGCTGTGAGTCAAAAATATTCTTTTTTACAGTCCGAAGCACGTTTGTTTTTGATGGTGGGTATTTTAGGTGGATTTACCACCTTTTCGAGTTTCGGTTTGGAAACATTTCAATTGCTGCGGCAGGGGCACAGTGCGGTGGCGTTCAGTTATGCCATTTCGAGTCTCGTTATTGGTGTGATTGTTCTGGGACTGGGTTATTATTTATTTCAATCGATTTTAAAATTTGACGCTTAAAACGGGGAAGTTTTAGCGATAACTTGATGCTGCTGATATCTCTAGGCCTAAACGGACACAAAAAAAAGAAGTTCAGGCTGGAGGAGGGGTTCCCTGAACTTCTTTAATGCTTTTACTTTAAAAGCAAAAACTTAACTAAACATGAACAGATTGTTATCGTTTGAAACGTGCAAAACGTTTATTAAAGTTGGCGATACGACCTTCATTGTTCACCTGACGTTGCTCACCAGTATAAAACGGGTGAGATGCACTCGAAATGTCGAGACTGACATAGGGATAAGTTTTACCTTCGTATTCACGCGTTTGATTGGTAGTTAAAGTGCTACCAATAACAAAGTAAGCATTGGCATTGGTGTCATGAAATAAGACTTCACGGTACTCTGGATGGATATTTGGACGCATCTTATTATTCCTTCAATTTAGTGATTAATGGAATGTTATAACATAACAAATATAAATGCAAATATTACCCGAAGCGTGTCGGGCAATATGGTCTTTTAGAGGATCAAGCCATCTTATGTCGTTGGTGGTACAAGCTCGTCAAACAGGTCATTCAGATTGTCATTTACTTTTAAATGGATCAGATTCCAATAATGGCCAGACACAGTACGATTCACCATTAAGGTATCCGGTGAAGGTTTAAACACATCCCAATATTTCAAAGACGGTTTAATTAACTCGACGCCATCATGATGGGCAGAGTTTTCAGCAAAATCGTATTGAGTGGTGAGTGGGCGCATAAGCACTTCAAGCCATTGTTCATAGAGTTCTACAGGGAATTTGCCCAGCTCATTGAGTGATTGAAGTGCATCTAAATGTTGTTCCATTAAGGCAATATCATGCTGGCGTGCAGCATTAATTAATTGTTTAAAGTGTGAGACAACGTCAGGCGATAAGGTTTTGACCCCACCGTAGTCATAAACAATGACTGAACCATCTTCACGGAAAGCAAAGTTACCTGGATGTGGATCACAGTGGAAGCGTTTTAAGAAGAAAATCTCTTGTCCAATGGCACGGAATAAACGACGACCGAGCTCATTTCGTGTTTCCTGAGACCACGTACTGGCAGTTTCTATACTTTCACCCATTTCCAAACTTAACGTCAGAATATGCCGTGATGAGTAGTCACTATAGACTTCTGGAATAATAATTTTTGAGTCGAGCGAACTATGGAAAGCACGTGCAACGTCAAGGTTTTGTGCTTCAATTTCGTAGTTAAGTTCGTTGTCTAAACTGTCTTGAATTTCTTGGAATAGTTTTTCTTGGAGTTTACGATCAATTTTTAAAACGCCCATTAAGCGTAACGCCAAGCGCACCTGTTTTAAATCACTTTCACAGGCTTCTTCTACGCCCGGATATTGAACTTTAACAACGACTTGTTGTCCATTCGGCAAAACAGCTTTATGGACTTGCCCAATTGAGGCAGCAGCAAAAGGTTGCTCATCAAAACTTTTGAAAATTTGCGCCAGTGGTTTGCCTAGCTCTTTTTCTACTTGTGCCTTAATTTCGGCAAAAGGCATCGCAGGTGCTTGGCGCTGTAATTTACTGATAGCCTTTGCAACTTCAGGTGGAAAAATGTCCTTGTACTGCGAGGCAATTTGTCCAACTTTCATCACCGCACCTTTCATTTCACCGAGGGTATCGGCAATTTGCAGTCCGATGTCCTGAAAGAGTTTACTGCGTGACGCATTTTTCTGTTCTTCATCGGCCGTGATATTGCGGATGGAATTGGAAACGGTTTTAGTAGCAATGCTTGCCGTCATGCTGGCAAGTTTCATAAAGCGACGACCCGGTGTGCTAGCCGTTTTTGCCATGTGATGTTCCTCAAGATCATCATTTATTATCTAATACCGATCATAGGCGACAAAACACAAACTGCCTACTTTAAATTGTTAAGACTTTATTTCTGTTCATAAAATGATGGGCAATAATGTAAATAATGAAATTCTTTCAGGCAAATTTAAGCTATCGCTTGAATGGTTTAAAATGTCATATCGTTTAGTAAATATTGGTTTAAAGGATCAAAGTGATGAAAGTGTATCGTTATTTAACGGGGAAAGATGACGTGAACTTCTGTGCTCGCGTAACCAAAGCATTAAATGAAGGTTATGAATTATATGGCGCACCGACCATGAGCTTTAATGGTCGCGATATTATTGTTGGGCAGGCAATTGTGAAAGACGTAGAAGATGAAAGCAAAGTGCCACAAGGTTTAAAGAATGCTTTGGAGTTGCTTAATTAACTGACTTTGGCTGCTCTATATTTTCGTCTTTTTCAAGTTCTAGATGTGGAGTGAGATATTTACTACATTGGTTATGGTGCAGATTTGCATTTAATTTGATGAGGTTTTGCGTCACGATAAAATCTTGATCGTCTTCAGAAGCGAATTTTTTATTGGCCATGATGAAATCTTGATAGGTATAGGCCATGCCAGATTGCTGACAACTCAACTTTAAGCGTGCGGTATATGAGTCAGCTTGTTGCTCATGATAAAAGCGAAAAGCTGTCCAAAGTGATTGATTAATATAGTCAAATTCTGGCTGAGTTTGGACGTTAATCGGTGCTTGATACAGTGGGAAATGGTTGGGATCTATTGTTTCTTCTGCGTGTGTGGTCAGGCTTAAAATGAGCAGTGGAAGGTACAAGGCTGGTCGAAAGATTTTTAACATATTTGATCCTATTTATCCTCATAGTTGCTTAAGTGGTTATTTAAAGTATTTGTTTGTTATGCATCAAATAAGTGATTTACCTGTTTCAGTTAGGTGTTAATGTGCTCAAATCTGAAACAGGCAGAATAAAACTGACTTATTTGTTTATTAAACATTCATGGCAAGACGTTTATTCATCATCAATAAACGTGTAACCAGTAACACACATGCGACAGTTAAACCGACAATTAAGCCGATCCATACACCCGCGGCACCGGTATCTGTATAGCGAGCAAGATAGATGCCCACAGGGAAAGCAATAATCCAGTACGCAATCATGGTAATCCACATTGGGCCTTTGGTGTCTTGCATACCACGTAAGCAACCGGCTGCACTCACTTGCCATGCATCCATCAATTGATAGGCAATGGCAAACAATACAAGGTATACCGCAAGCTGTGCGACATCATAGTCATTGCTATACAGCGAAACAATTTCATTACGTAATAGCCACAGCAATAGCATAGTGATGAGGGCGAATAGCGTGCCAGTCAGCATGCCAACTTTTTGCACTTTACGCATGCTGAGCCAGTTTTTCTCACCATAATAAGTGCCCACGCGAATCGTGAGTGCGATTGCTAAAGACATTGGAATCATGAAGAGCTGTGAGGTGATTGAAATCGCAATTTGGTGTGCGGCAATGGTGACTTCACCTAGAGGGCTAAGCACAATGGCTGCGGTACTAAAAATACTCACTTCAAAAAAGATGGCTAAACCAATCGGCAAACCAAGTTTTAAAATGCGTTTAATCCACTCACCATTCATTTTTTCAAAAGCAGCAAATGGCTGTGTCTTTTGATAAGCAGAACCTTTAAAAATATACAGTGCTAAAGCAAAGAACATCAGCCATTGTAAAATCGCTGTTGCAAAACCACAGCCTGCTGAACCTAACTCAGGAACAGGTCCTAAACCGTACATGAAAATAAAGTTCAGCGGAATAAGAACCAAAAGAGCAACCAAACTCAGTACAGTTACGGGACGTGGATGCCCAAGTGCTTCGGAATAACCTCTTAGCGCTGCATACATGGTGACAGCAGGCATGCCTAAACTAATCGCATGTAGAAATAAACTGGCTTTGGGAAGCAAGGCCTCAGGTACACCAAGTACAGGAAGTAAAAGCGGCATTGCCTGTAAAACCAGTGCAGCGATAATGCCAAGAAACAACGCAACCCACAAAGACTGACGGGCAATAGTGGCAATTTTTTCAGGTGTGCGCGCACCATTTGCTTCAGCGACCAATGGCGTTGTCGCAATCATGATGCCACTAAACAGTAACATGACCGGTATCCACAAACCCACACCAATGGCAATTGCTGCAAGGTCGTTAGCAGAAAGATGTCCTGCCATAATGGTATCGATCAGACCAAATCCCGCTTGCGCAAATTGCGTAATTAAAATCGGGATCATCAAGTGGAACAGTTGTTTTAATTCATACTTGCTGCTGGTCGCAGCCGTGACAGTAGACACAGAACGTACTCATTTCTTGTGAGGTGCTTAGGAATGAGGTCTTAGCGTTGGAAAGTGAGAAGCACACCAATAAAAATCACCACGCCACCCAATAAGCGTTGCCAGTTAATCGCTGTTTTTTCAGTACCGAGTAAACCATATTGGTCGACAATCATGGACATAATGATTTGCCCAAAAATAATTAAGCCTGACAAGGTCAAGAAACCTAACTTCGGTGCAGTGTAAATACTGATACTAATGGCATAAACACCTAAACATCCACCCAGCCATAAATACCAAGGAATTTGCCCTAGCGTTGCGAGGTCTGGTTTATCTGCCGATTGAAAAAACACCAAACAGGCGAGCACTATTGTACCAACCAAAAAAGAAAAAAGGGCGGCTTGTAAGGGTGAATATAAATATTCACGTAATTGACTGTTAATCGCTGTCTGAAAGGTCATGGCGATGCCAACACCCATGGCAAGCGGCATTAAATACAATAAATGGCTGCTCAATTTCATTTTCTAATCATCTAATTCTTCTTTAATTTTATTAGTCTACTGTATTGCTTATGAGTTTTCATAAGCGCTGTGATGCAGTCATGTTAAAATGCGCTTACTTCTTTTGTTCCTTTTGAGCATTTTCCTTGGCTGAATTAAATCCTGCACTTGTTCCGTTATCTTTATACATTCACATGCCGTGGTGTGTGCGCAAATGTCCATATTGTGACTTTAACTCGCATGCTGTACCGAATGGGGTGTTGTCACTTGATTTAGAGCAGGAATATTTACAGGCATTGGTGGCTGACTTTAAAACTCAAGTTGAATTTGCGCAGGGTCGTCGCATTCATAGTGTGTTTATTGGTGGGGGCACACCGTCGCTAATTTCAGCCAAAGGCTATCAATGGTTGTTTGATCAATTGCGCGCTTTAGTACCTTTTGAAGCAGGTTGCGAAATTACCTTAGAAGCCAATCCTGGCACTGTCGAGCATGATCCTTTTGCAGGCTATTTGGATGCTGGAATAAATCGACTATCGATTGGGGTGCAAAGCTTTAATACTGTGCATCTGCAAAAACTGGGGCGGATTCATTCCAATGATGATGCCATTTTGGCAATTCGTCATGCAAAAGAAGCGGGTTTTGAGCGTGTCAATGTTGATTTGATGCATGGTCTGCCAGAACAGACTTTGGAACAAGCTTTATTAGATTTAAAACTGGCTGTTGAAAATGGGGCGACTCATGTGTCGTGGTATCAATTGACCATTGAACCGAATACGGTTTTCTTTCGGACTCAGCCAATTTTACCCTTAGATGATGTACTTGAAGATATTCAGGAGCAAGGTGAAGCGTATTTAATTGAACAAGGCTTTGTAAACTATGAAGTCTCGGCTTGGCGTAAAGAACTGCCGTCTGCGCATAATTTAAATTATTGGCAGTTTGGTGATTATTTAGCGATTGGTGCAGGCGCACATGGCAAAGTAACGATGCCAGATGGCGTCTATCGTTTCCAAAAAACCCGTTTGCCCAAAGATTATTTAGCCAAAGTACCTGCTGAACATCTTCAGTTTAAGCGCATTGAGGCAGGGGACATGCCTTTTGAATTTATGATGAATGCGCTGCGATTAAATCATGGGGTGGAGGCCAAGCTATATAGCGAGCGTACAGGGGAAAGTTTAGAGCCGATTGCCGAGTTATTGAACTCATTGCGTGAACGTAAATTGATGGTCAATGATCCAACACGTTTGTCTTGTACCGAACAAGGACACATCTTTTTAAATTCAGTGTTGGAGGAGTTCCTGTAATGAAAGCTATTGAAAACTTGTTTTAATATTTGAGCGACAAGTAACTTTTCATATTTCGAATGTAATTTGCACAATGTTTAGGAAATTATACAGGTGATAATTGAATTTTCGTGATGTAAAGGAACTTTAGAAAAATGAAATATATTAGGACTTACGCACTATTATTTATAGATTCTCTGTGGTAGCAGATGATTTTTATCGAGAATAAAGTCATCAATGAAGTTTTTGATAACTGGTCTAAATAATTTCTTCTGCCAACGATATACATTTT
>NZ_VOYM01000040.1:0-32276 GCF_013420285.1 Acinetobacter sp. YH01019 | reverse complement strand
TTACACGGAAAACTTTAAGCTTTTCCAAGAAGAAAGAAAATCATGAAGCTGTCTTGCATCTATTTTTATTAAAATACAATCAAGACATGAAAGATAGGTGGTTAACACGTCACATTTAGACACTACCAAAGAATGAATAAGAAGCCCTCCCCTACTAGACATTTAAGTGTATTAATCGCCTATATTATAAATTTCTCTATAAATATTGTTGGTAGTCTTTTTAGTGAATAGGGCACTCCCCTACTCAGCTAATATAGATCATTTTCAGTTGTGCATTTCACTACGTCTACTCATTTGTTTAACTGTAAGTAGTAGTAAGCCCTCCCCTCTTCTTGGCAACTCCCCTGTTATCAGTCTGATAATGAAAAAACCACGATTAGGAATCGAAAGCCATTATCAGCCTGATAATGAAAAAACCAACGATTAAGAATCTAAAGCCGTTATCAGTCTGATAATGAAAAAACCAACGATTAAGAATCTAAAGCCGTTATCAGTCTGATAATGAAAAGATCAACGATTAAGAATCGAAAGCTGTTATCAGCCTGATAATGAAAAAACCACGCTAAGGAATCTAAAGCTGTTATCAGCCTGATAATGAAAAAAACCACGCTTAGGAATCGAAAGCCATTATCAGTCTGAAAATGAAAAACAACGATTAAGAATCGAAAGCCGTTATCAGTCTGATAATGAAAAAACCACGCTAAGGAATCTAAAGCCGTTATCAGTCTGATAATGAAAAAACCACGATTAGGAATCGAAAGCCATTATCAGTCTGATAATGAAAAAACCAACGATTAAGAATCTAAAGCCGTTATCAGTCTGATAATGAAAAAATCAACGATTAAGAATCGAAAGCCATTATCAGCCTGATAATGAAAAAACCACGCTTAGGAATCTAAAGCTGATATCAGTCTGATAATGAAAAAATCAACGATTAGGAATCGAAAGCTGTTATCAGACTGATAATGAAAAAAACCACGCTAAGGAATCTAAAGCTGTTATCAGCCTGATAATGAAAAAAACCACGCTAAGGAATCTAAAGCTGTTATCAGCCTGATAATGAAAAAAACCACGCTAAGGAATCTAAAGCTGTTATCAGTCTGATAATGAAAAAAACCACGCTAAGGAATCTAAAGCTGTTATCAGTCTGATAATGAAAAAATCAACGATTAAGAATCGAAAGCCGTTATCAGTCTGATAATGAAAAAACCACGCTAAGGAATCTAAAGCTGTTATCAGCCTGATAATGAAAAAAACCACGCTTAGGAATCTAAAGCTGTTATCAGTCTGATAATGAAAAAAACCACGCTTAGGAATCTAAAGCTGTTATCAGTCTGATAATGAAAAACACATAAGATATGGACACATGTTAGGCATATAGATTGAAAAAGTTAAAATATATTAAAAATAAAGTGAAAAAGTATTTTAAATATTTTTCAAATATTGTATTGTTTGACTTTACTTGAAAGGTGATTGAAAAATGCAAAAGAACTCAGGAAAAACTTATATTTGTACAAGCATCCATTTTAAAGGTGGTGTGGGCAAAACAACATCTACAGTGAATTGTGCTGCTAAGCTTGGAAAATTAGGTTATACGGTTTTAGTAATCGACTTAGATAGCCAACGTAATGCAACAAAACATATTTCAAATGTTCCAGATATTGACGATATAGATGGCACTCTAAAAGATATTTTTGAAAACTATAAAACAATTAACATCCACGATGTTATACAAGGTCCAGATAAAACCAACTTTGAAAATGTATCTTTGATTCCTTGTGCTAAAAACATTCGTGATGTTGAGATCAATATTCAACGTTCTAGTCCAGTTCCTAATGAAATTATTAGAAGTGTATTAAGAAAGATAAAAGGGGATTTCGACTTTATTTTGTTAGATTGTCCACCGCGAATGGAAACTTTAACTTTTAATGCTTTGTTAGCATCAAACAGTTTATTAATTCCATTACAGGGTGAATACAGTATTCAGGGTTTGGAAGATATACTTAACTCTATGGATGATTTAGAGACAAGCAATCCAGATTTAAAAATTCTATCGCCAGTACTAAACTTTTATAACAAGCGTAATACAGTGGATCTTACCTTGGCTGAAGATATTCGCAATGAATATGCTCAACCAAAATTACAAGAAAAACTGGTAAATAAGGAATTAATCTGTATTCCAAATGCTACGGTTTTTAGTCAAGCATCATATGTTAAGTGTTCCGTATTTGATCTGGATGCTGGAAAAGAAACACCAGCAAAACAAGCAATTAATCAACTTGTAGATCTAATGGTTTCTGAATACAAAAAATTATAAGGTGCTGATATGAACTTTAAAGACAAAGTAAAAAGCATGAAAAAAACACCTGTTGCTAATGCAACAGGGAGTGACGCTCAAGTTACTGATGTAAAAGAAAATACAGCGACTCCAGCCATAGAAGAGGGGAGTCTTAACCCACTAGCTAAGCGAGAAACAAAAAATATTGTTAGCGGATCTCATTTAGAATCAATCGACATTGATTTAATTGATCCATCACCTTATCAACCACGTATCATGAATAAACGTGTATATGAGAAGTTGCCAATTTTGGCTGCTGATATAGAAATTAATGGACAAATTAACCCAATTACTGTTCGACAGAAGGGTAATCGTTACGAGTTAATTGCTGGTGAGAGACGTTTTAGAGCAATTAAAGAGATTTTAAAGCTAAAGAGAATTACTGCTTTAGTTAAAACATCTATGAATGATGATAAAGCTGCTATAACAGCTTTATTGGATAATACTGCTAGACATAATCTTACAGATTTTGAAAGCATATTAAAAATCAAGCAATTATGTGAAGAGTTCGGTTATCCTTTTGAAAGTTATGAATTTGTTACTGAAAAATTTGCGATTGATAAGTCGAAGTATTTCCGTCTCAAATATATTCTAGACTTACCTGAGTTCATTTTGGACTCTTTGAACGAAGATCCTGAGCTAATTTCTGGATATATTGCTCAAGAAGTGAATACCGCAATAAATAAAGCTTTAGAAACTAAAACCGAAAAAGCAATTTTCGACTTGTTAAGACCAGAATGGGATAAATACGTTGAAGAATTTAAATCCACGGGCAAGCGTCATAAAGGATTTATAGCTATTTTGAGTGAAGAAGAAAAAGCAAATAAGGCGACTAAGCCTGAAAAAACTGAAGAAGCTACTACTGAAGAACAATCGAGTAAGAATAAATTCGATTTTAAAACAGATAAGGGCGTTAAATTTGGTTCTATGAGTTCTGAATGTGGTACCAAAGGTAAGAGTGTACTTAAGTTGCGAGTAGCCTTGGATGCCGATATTACAGAAGAGAAAGCTAGAAAAATTGAAGAGTTTTTTAAGAGCTTGAATGATTGAAGTTTCAAAACTTTGAATGAAAAAAACCGGCATTGCCGGTTTTTTTATAATAGATCTGGATTAAAAGTCTTGTTAAGCCAATCCGAATTACTTGGATTGGTTACTGGTTTTGATTCAGATACGTTTTGACTTGGTTTAGCATTGTTAATTTCGGATGTTTCGGTATTTTGAGATGTTTCAACGGTAGGGGAGTGGTCCTGAATGTTTTTATGTTCAGTATGTTTAGCTTCCTTTATCTTAACTGCTTTTTGAACAGGAACCTCCTTGCTCTTGATAGAATCAGTTACGGGCTTTTTAGGTGATTGTTCACTTTTCTCCTTACTACTTTCTGGTATTTGTATGGTGATATGATCAAGATACTTTTTTTCAAGATATTCAATATCATACACATAGTAAGCAGTATTAAACTTGGAGTATGTTTCAACACAAGTACTTAAACCAAACCTTAATAGGAAAGAATTGACAGAATATAGGCTTGCCATATCCTCATTAACTTCATACAACTTATAAAGGTATGAAAGCTCAATTAGAACCGCTATACCAGCATGTAAAACAGCAGTTATGTAATTTCTACGAAGCTTTCCTTGAGGATGTTTTTTAATTGAATTAAATAGTTTTTGATTTGCATTTTTATCTATTTTCATTCGTACAGGCTGTGCAAACATCTCGTCTATTTCATTTTGCACTGGCGCATTTAGAAAAATCTTCTGCTTGTCAGTACAAAAGATAAATCCCAAATACAGCAGACTTAAACTAAAAGCGTTTAAGTCTAGACCTGGTAGATTTCTATTAACACTACTAATCACATCAAGATCTTCTCTTGTTAAGTGAATTAATTGATAGGATAGTTGTATGTAGTTTGAATCTGTCATTTGATTTCTGCGTACATTTTATACATGTATTTAGCTAACTTATATAAACCTTTAGCATTGGCGTACTCTGGTGATTCTGCGATTCTTACGTTCGGTAAGTCGTACTTTTCTTTAATCTCTTTTTCAAGAAAAGCTGCACCGCCTCCACAAAATAATACTAATGCTAAATCATCTCCTCCACCGATCTGTTTAGAGATAAAGTTATTTAATTCGATCATGAATTCGTTTTTAGCTTGCTGAATTAAACCTCTAATATCTTTGGCTTGAGATCCTATACCATAATTTCCAGATTTTAGTGCGAAATCTAGCCAGTTAGCGTTAACCGTTTTATAGCCAGATTCAAGAATTAAGCTAGTGATTCGTTCATAGATGGTAAGAATACCAAGGTTACGTGATGTAGAACGATGGCCATCAAGCATGTTTCCTCCATCTAATGTGACTACAATATCAGTGGTTTTACCGCCAATATCGATTACAGCACATTCAGAACTTATTAAAAGATCACTATCTTCTGACCCGTTTCCGTGTACATCAATAATCTCATTAAAATAAGCTGTTTGAGCTTCACATTTAACAATATGTCTTTTAATGATATTAAGCGGTTTACCAGCTTTATGATCTTTTAAGTTGTAGCAAACATCACCATTGAGTAGAAAATTAGTTTTCATATCAATAAGTGGCATGTTTTTGGTTTTTTCAGGTGTGTAATAGCGACTAACAGGAAGTGAAGTAGCGATTGCAAACGCTCTACCATCATATGTTCCGATATGGTCAATATAGGCCTTAATTGCCTGGTGTATTAGTGCCTTGTTATATTCAGATGTCGGGTATTCATCTGTTCTGGTATCTAGAGGAACACTACTATTGATCTTCTTACCAACTGTATAAAGGTTTTCATTAACTTTAACCACATAATAGTCAGTAGATTCCTCTTCGCCAGTGAGGACTTTTCCTGAATAAGCAATACTAGGAATAGTCAGTTTGATTTCATTTCCATCTGGATCTAGACCAGCATAAAGCTTTGTACCGCCATGTCCATCATCAATACCTAGAACAATATAACGTTCTTCAATCGCTGGTTTTTCATTTTGAGTATTTTTCATAAGTTTACCTTTCAATTTTTCAAGATTTACAACGAGTAACGTCTTCTACCGCGTCTAGTGTATTTATTGCCCCCAAAAACTAAGCGTCTAAGAGCAGAGGGGATATAGCTGTATTTGTATTTAAATACTTTTTCAATAACCAATGTTGCTACTATCAAGCCGATGAAAAGCATAAGTTTGAATAAGGAAAACTTAATAACAACAGCTAGAAAAGGTATAAACAAATATCCGTTTAAACCGCCCCATAGGATTAGATTTAATCTAAATTGCGACCAGTGTGCATATTGATCATCCATATTCGCCTCTTAATAAATCAGTTTGTAATAGTAGTCTTCATGCAAACGACCAGCTTTGAGTAGATCGTCAGCTTGTTTCCTGAAACTCTTACTGATGTTTGGATCTGAACCATCAGAATTAATCATTAACTCTCGAATAAACTTCTGTTGAGCATGAATATCATCAATTAAAAGCAATTGTTCTTTAAGTTGAGGTGATAAAATTAAGTGTTCCCTTACAGCAAATACCTTGCCGTTCACATCTTTAACAAGACGTTGAGCAATCAATGTATAAACTGAACCAATAATGTCAGCTGCAGCCTGAAGATGTTCTTCATGCTTAAAGCGCTTCAACATACGTGGAATAATTTTGTCTACTGTGGTTGCGTGAACCGTTGCAAAAACAGGGTGGCCAGTTAAAGAAAGTTCTAGAGCTGCAGAAATTGTTTCTTTATCTCGCAATTCACCGATTTCAACTGCAGCAGGACGTCTACGCATCGCCTCTCTATTTGCATCCGCAAAAGTCTCGAAGTTATTGGGGATTTCACTTTGACTAACAATACTGTGTGTGCTTTCAATTGCGTCATACTCGTATTCGATAGGCTCATTGTGAGTTAAAATATTTCCACGAATATGAGTATTATTTTCCAACACATAGCGAATATTTGAAGCTAGTGTTGTACTTTTACCAGAACCAGTGATACCGCCGATGATGTAGCAACCATTGTGAGGTAGCGATCTATTGATGAAATCTTCATCTAAACCCACTTTTGAAAAGTGAGGGGGGATGCCAGAAATTGTACGTAACGTTATCTGAAAAGAATCTCCAGATCCACGATACGAAGTTCGAGATACGTTCACACGAAAGTTATAACGAGTTTCCTTACCTGAAGCGTCTTTCTGCAGAATACGATATGCCTTATTAATAAACTTATTATTAATAAGGACTAAGTAGGCATTTTCATCAGCAATCGTTCTTAGGATGTGTAAAGCTTCATCACGATTGATAATACGGTGTGTTAACGAATATAAGTCCAAGTCTTTCATCATTGTGATGGGGCGATCTGGACTAATGAAAATATCTGAAGCACCATGAGCTAATGCTTCATATAGAAGACTTTCAAATTCATCGCGACTTTTAAACCCTTGTTTCGGATCTTTGTATGTCGTTATGGCTGTTAATGTAGCCAAACCAAAACCACGACTAGAATCGTAGTCTTTGCGAATGTCTTTGGTAGCTGTCAGAATCTTATTTTCAGATCCTTTAATCTTGTTAACATCAAATAATGCAGATTTTGCTTTTAATGTCGAAACCTTCATTTGCATTTAAAACTTCCAATTGAGTTAGCGAACTTAAGGTTCGCTAACAAGGTTAATTTTTGGAATTTGATAGCTAGGTGCAATTTGTTCAGGTTGGAGAATTGGTTTCCAAGTTTCAATATTTGAATTGAACTGCGGTAATTGTTGGATTTGAAGCAATTTCATATCAAGAGCAATAGTGTCTTGTGTAGAAGTAACAGCCAGTGATTGACTGCTAATTGCTGGCATTGATAACTTGCCCTCTAAAACAAACTTATGGAAAGTAACCATCCCCAAATAATCTCGTTTAAGACGATCTACTGCATCTTCAACAATATTTCGGCCCTCAACTAAACCCATTTCATAAGACTTAGCAGCAGTCTCTTTCCATATTTTTCGTTCTTGTTCGTTAGCTGGTAACATTTCTTTCGGAATGAAAGTCACGTAATCAACATTGCTATCAAGTGTAGGGAAAACAAGGTACTGACGCCAATCAGGTGCACGAGTACTGAAACGAGCTTGTTTCAAGATTTTATAAGTCTGCTTAGTCGTCTTGTACGACATGGCATTAGGTGTCTCAGTTACATCTTTTGATTCAATAATAACCGGGGGAACAACAACACCTTTGATCATGTAAGGTTTAAAGTTAAAGATTGTATCAAGGTTACGCTCTTGGCTTTTGATGACCTCACGAGAGTTGCTTAAATACGTATTGATCCCTAACTTAATACCTTTTTGCTTAACCAATTCAAGCATGGCTTCATAACGAGCTTGCTGTTCAACATTACTAACATGAACTTCTAAAGAAGACTGGTTAGATGGGTTTAGTAGCTCTTGTAATGAAGCATTATTAGAGTAGTCCATAAAAACTCCAGATATTTATAAAAGGATTTAAAGGGTGTTAGTTATAAGTCAATAAAATACTTTTATTTTGATGATCTAGAGTTATCGAAGCAGTATTTAAATATGCAGAAATATTGCGTAAAGCTTCTACACCCGTAACACGCTTTTTATTAAAATTAACAATTGGAAGCTCATGGGTAGGACCAGCTTCTACAAAACGGTATCCGTATTGGCTAGAAATACTTTTAATTAAAGGTATTGGATCGCCTATGTAGTCGATATTTAAAAGGTCATGGTTGATGCTACCTTGTTTCTTCTGAGCAGTTTGCATTTGAATTGCAGTAGAGTTCTTTAAATTCTGTTGTGCAATTAAAGCCTCTTGAGATGCTTCAGATATAATAGATAAAGGGCTTGCTACGTTTAATTGCGTTACATCACGACTAGCACATCCAGACATCATTAAACCAATTGCAAGAACGCTTAAAAGCTTTTTATTGTGCTTCATTTTTACTCCGGATTAAGTGGGTATAAAGACAAAATGATTTTAGTCTAAAAACTTTTAAAATGCACTTTATTAATTATAAAAAACCCCTTAAAAGGTATAAAGCCGACTTTTAGACACTCGCTTAAACCTAATTTATAAGCTTTAACGTATATCTAAGGCCGTTCTTTAGGCAGTCGTACCTGGCCTAAACAAGACAAATCTGTAAAAAATACTCTTTTTAGGTGCATTGTCTGTCCAAAACAATGCTTTTTTTTAGTAGTACTTATCTGAAATAGAAATACAACGTACTTTTTTCAATCAATTGTAGAGAGTAAATGAGCTCTTATAGTTTGCTAGACGTCTTTTATAATCCTTTATAGTCTTATTCTTTCTTTTTATTATCTTTATTGTTCTTTTTTTAGAATAAATTTTATACAGAAAATAACAAACTAGATTTAGTTTATTTTTTACTTAAAATATTGTTAATACTGTAATTTATATTTTACAATATAGAAGTACATTAATAAAGATGTTTATATACTTTTTTAATTAACAATAAAAATATTAATGTGATTAATGCAATTTATTTATAAGTCAGCTTCTTTAATATTAAATAAATTGATAAAAACTGTTTGAAGAAAAAATTCATCTTGGTATATACCATTACTAATTTAAAACTTTAAAGACATTACAACTACTACTTATAAAAACCTACCCTATGGTTTAGTGCTGTGCATCTTAAATATAAAGTTTTACACCTTAAACACCAATTAAACTGCAATAATGATGTGCTTAGAGTCGTATTTATCCCTAAAAATTTAAGGCATCAGCACTGGCAAAAGACTATTGAAACTACGCATATCAAGCACTTCACTGTAAAAAAGGCCCACTGTGTTTTTATGATTTCTCAACTTCATTTTTTTGATTTTTCCACTGTACTAACAAGAGAGGAGTCAAAAAAGACATTTGCATTTATTGGGCTTAAAAGTGAAAAACATTTTGCTTAAAGTGAAAAACGTTTTAACGAGTACTTTTAGAAAGGTGTTTAACGTTGTAGTATGTGCTCATGTTTTGTATGTGGATTAAGGGTGGTAGTGGTGAGCAGTTTTGAGAATCCTAATAGCTATCCAAAGACATTAAAAGAATATACAAGTCGTATAGAAGATTTTCCGTATTCTACTAAGACTAAATATGATATTGAGCTTAAGCAAAAGATTGATAAACATTTAGATAGTTCAGAGCTAGATTTAAAAATGTTATATGAAAACATATATTCTGAATTTAAAACTAAATCTGAAAATGGATATTATGCGGAATCTACATTTAGAACATATCGTGCATATTTAGTATATGGAATCGGTCTAAAGCTTAATGAGCTAAATAATGGCTCTATTAATGATGAAGATATAGATGCTGGTTTTGATGAATATTTTTTAGAAGAACTATATTTAAGAATCATTAACACAAAATATACAGCTAACAAGGACAAACCTAAGCGTACTTCTGAGCTGAAAACAAAGTACTTTGAACGCACGTTTTACAACTACTTGGTAAGAGAATTCGAACATAAGAACGAGAGTAACACTAGGATTGGTGAGTTTGATCGGATGATGGTTGCTTTTGTTGATGCCAATCTTGTTGTTGGATTGCGTCCTGTTGAGTGGTTTTCCGTTTCATTCTGTTGTGCAGTAAAAGGACCAAAACTGATCATGATTGTGGAAAATGGCAAGGCTACACATGGTCGGGCTAATGGACTTAAAAGGTATTTAATACTTGATGACCTTAAACATGAAGATCAAGAAAAGATATACCTTTACTGGAACTTGCTAAATAGGTATGTGAGAAAGGTATCTAGTTTAAATAAAAGTAGTGGCTATACCTTTGGATGGGATGAAAAACAGACTTTTATTAAAATACTGCAAGAGCGTTTACGTTTAAGTTATATCAATTACTTTAAACTTAGAGGCAAGGTTTTAACTAATGAAGATCAACGACCTACTTTATACAGTACAAGGCATCAATGTATTGCAAATGCTAAGGTAAAGGGTATTGATAAGTTTGTGATAGCTGGTGCTTTTGGACATGCTGGTAAAGATACTGCTTCTAACTTTTATGGGCGAAAGTGGAGAGGCCATAGTGGTTTTAGTATAAAGCCTACTTTAGATTCTATTGAAAACGTTAATGGTAGCCATGAATTTGTTAAAACACTTTTAGCTAATAACCTAGATACCTTTTATTATTTTGATCTTAATATAGCAAATGAGTTTAATACCGACTATTATAAGGACGAATTAAAGTCGGGTTTAGTGATTGACTAAATGGATAACTCTAAAACTAATTTGACTACTTCAACATGGGGCTCTCCTTACGCTGAAGTATCAATAATAGGTAAAAGAAAATACGCAAGGCTTTTAAGAGTGTTGGTTGGTACGTTTGCCTCATTGTGCATTTTAACCGTTTTAACAACGCTTAGTTTTGTGGCTTTTAAACTCACCACAACAGATTTCGAATCTATGGTTTTTGATGACGGCACACCAGTTAAGTGTGTGCTTAGCTCTAAATCAGATCGTCCAATTCCATCTGTTATATATCAGCCAGCGAAATAGGAGTGCTGTTGTGTCTAAAGACAAATCTAATGAAAACGCTGAAATAGGTTCTTGTGATCCTAGTCTTTGGCTAAGAAAACAGGTGGATGAAAAAGATAAGGAGATTGCAAAGTTAAGACGATGGCTTGTTTTCGTGTTTTTCGCTTTTATCGTGAGTGCTGTTCTTGCGATGATTATTTTTGCTGCCTTTAATGCATACCCTAAAGTTAAAGCTGTTCAAACAGTAGATAACTCGGTTATCTGTCCAATCGAAGCATCAAAAAACCCTCGCGTTACTGACGTTGTTATTTCTGAATTCGGTAAGAGTGCAATACTTTCTGTCTACAACTTTGATTTCTTGAACTGGCGTGACGTTATTAACAATGCTGGTTCAATGTATTTCACTGAGGGCGGTAAAGATTCATTGATGAAGCAAATCGCTCAATCACAAACAGTTGGCACAATCGTACAAAACAACCTAACGATGCGAACTACTGCTACTGATGTTCCACAAATCGAAAACCGTGATTTACATGCTGCAGAACCTAGTTGGACTGTTCGTGTTCCTATCACTACTCAATTCTTTTTAGGTGACAAACAACCTAAAGAGACTCACCGCTTCATTGCGACAGTTACTATTGTTGAGCATCCACGTTCTTATCTGAACTACAACGGTATTGCTGTTAAGACAATTACGTTAACTCCAGCGCGTTAATTGGATGAAACTTATGAAATTGAAAAAATTATCTTTGGCTCTTTTTGCTTCTACTGCATTAACTACAATAGTTAATGCTGCTGATATGCCCCCGAATACTTTTGCGGATGCTCAATCTCCTTTGGTTGCACCTGAGGTAGTTGATACAGCATCGGAAATTGACAGACAGGTTCACAACCTTGTTGGTTTGCAGTTCACACCTGAGCAAACAAAAATAGTTAAAGGACTTTTGTTGCAACAAAAACGAAGCCTTTCTAGTCCTTATGTAAATACGCCACAAGCGAAAACCCGTAGTTTGGGTATTTCATTAAACCCTGGTGAGGAACCGCCAGTAATTCGTTTAAGCGCTGGCATGCTATCTACTATTGTCTTTACCGATTCTTCAGGAAATCCATGGAACATTGAAAAGATTTCTTTGGACCGTGGACGTTTCTCAGATGGTTTGGGTGAGCAAAACGAAAAAGAGCCAGATGAAATCCCTGAAACTAACATCCTTTCAATCGAACCATTAGATCCAGCTGCTTTCGGAAACGTAACGGTCACATTAAAGGGATTGGGTGCTCCAGTAATTTTGATGTTAGCTACTGGCCAACGTGATTTAGATGTTCGTGTAGACGCACGTATACCTGGTCGAAGCCCAACAGCCAAAGCTATGTATTCAACAGGCAATCAAACATCGATTATTCCAGATGGTGTGAGTTTGCAATTTATGGATGGCTTGGCGCCTGAAGGTGCTGTCGAAATGCGAACCGATAGTCCTAATGTCCGTGCTTGGAAGTTTGGTGGCTATATATATGTGCGTAGTAACTTTGGTGTTATTCAACCAGCCTTTTTGAGTTCTTTCCGCGCTAACAACGGTATGAAGATCTTCCGTTATGAAGATTCTGAAGATCTGAAATACATCACATTTTCAACGACTGGCGGTACACCTAAAACTGTTTACCTCGAAGACGCATTTTAAGTCATTAAGTGAGAAGTAAAAATGGATTCAACGAACCAACAAAATAACCCGAATGACATTGAAGAGAATTCTAGTCGTAGCACTGAAGTAGGTACTACCGATGAAACTATTATTTCTGCAAACCAAGTTCATTCAGAAGAAGACCAACCTAAAAAACTGAAAAATACAAGTATTAAAACTGCTAACAAAAAACGTGTTTTTGCAGATACGCGCTTTCGCGTTGTTGCAATTATTGGTTTGGTAGTAGTTGGTGGTTTAGGCTTTTTTATGTTTAACCCAATGGGGAAAAGTGACCAACTAGCTTTAGATAATCAGGTTGCTATTGCTACACCAGAAATCCAAGGACAGGGTACAAATGTTATCCCTCCTGAATACGTAGAATATGAACGTCAAAAACAAGCTGAAGAAGCTGCTCAAGCTGGCAAAAATGGTGAAAGCTATTTACCCGAATTTAAAACAGTTGCAACACAAGATCCAAACGGCGATCTGAACGATCAGAACTTTATTACAGGTCCAAATGGGCAACCTGTAAACGGTTCTGCAAAAGGTGGTACACCAAACATTACGCTTGAACTTGACCAGATGGCCAGAGCTAATATGGCAAATCAAGGTGGTGCTTATGGTGGCGCATTACCTCAACCAACTAGCGGTGGTCTACCACAACAACCACAAGCACAAAACGGTGCTAATCAAAACGCACCGATTTATCAAACTAACTACGCGCAACAATATGAACATGCTTCATCTGCTGCTAATGATGTTGCTAATGTATATAGCCAACAAGCAGCTGCTAATGCAGAACGTAATGTTGCAACGCGTGAATTAAGTCAAACTGCTTTTGTTGATCAACTTGCTGCGTTTTCTAATACAAAGAACAAGGTCAACGGATATTCAACATATAAATATTCACACAACACTAAAGCATCGGAAGGGCAACAAAACCTTGGAAGCTTGAACGTTGCGAAAACGACTAGCGAATCTACTAAAGGACTAGCAATCATTAAAGCTGGTACAACAATGAAAGCGCGTTTAGATACAGGTGTGAATACTGATAAAGGTAAAAACCTATTTGCTACTGTTATTGGCGGTAAATTTAACGGCGCAAAACTTATTGGTACTGTTGGTCTGAATACTGCGGATATTGAATTTAACTTTACCCGTATGTTGTTTAAGGGCGAAGAGTATGCAATCCAAGTACGAGCTTTAACTCTTGGAACAAAACAATCGGGTATGGCTGATAAAGTCCAAAAACACACTTTGCAAAAGCTTGGCGGTATGGTTACTGCTGGAATCTTTGAGGGGTACGGACAAGCCTATCAAAACATTGGTACAACCCAAATCACAAATACTGGCAATGTTGTAAGCACGAAGGAAGAGCCAAACGATAAAGAAATTGCCGGGAACATCATTGGTAACGTTGGTACGGAAATGGCGAACATGGCACGTACATCAACAGTTCGACCAACTACGTATATCGTTAACAGCGGAAAAGTATTTGAAGTCTTTTTTGATGCTGACGTAACAACACCGAAAAGTAAGGGGTAAGCGAAATGTCTGATAATCAAATGACTGCTGAACAGGCAAAGAAAAACCTAAAAGATGCTGAAGGCAAACCCCAAAAAGGCGAAGGTGGTGCGAAGGGTGGTATTCCTCCAAAACTTCTTATTGTTATTGGTGTTATTGCCTTAATTATGATTGGTACTTTCTTTTGGATACAAATGAGTAAACCAAAAGACGTCAGCACGGCAGTTGCTCCAGAACAAACACCAGAATCCATTGATACTGTTGGTCAAGGCATTCAACAAACACAAGCAACATACATCCAAAATCAACAACCTTTAAAGGACAATAGTATTGCTGATGATACGGCGTTCATTGTTGATGAAAATATTGTGTTTAAAGATCCTACCACTGGTCAATACATGATTATGTACAAATCCATGTCGTATCCGATTGATTCTGATCTAGGAAAAGAGGCAATTAGCTTCTATCAAAGTCAGGGTACGAATGCACTTGTTTTATTACACCGTTTGCAAGAAAAAGAGCAAGCGCAAGGGCAAATACAAAACGGCGAACAAACTGCAGTTGCTCAATCAGAAACCAAAATCAAAAATGAACAACTGAAAGCTGAAAATGACGATCTTAAAAACCTTGTTGAATTGCAAGAACAGGCAATTAAGGAATTAAAGACTAGTTTAATCACAATAGCTAAAGACCAGACTAAGCAAAAGGCTTTAAGTACATCGGGATCTAAAACCTTATCAATTCCAAAAGGTGCAAAACGTTTGGATGCTTTTGCGGTTGTAGGCGATCGTGCTTGGATGACAGATTCTCAAAACCATACATATACAGTCTATGTAGGTCAGAAGATGCCAGACAATCGCACGGTCTATGCTGTTGACGAAAACGAACAAGCCATTTGGGTGAAATAAGGAAAATAGCGTGGATGCATTAGATATAGTTAAAGCGATATTAAACATATACGGTCCACTACTAAGCTTTATACGCATTTGCTTTGTTGTAACGGGGTTGGTGATTACTGGCACGGCGCTTTTTGACTTAGTGCAAGCATCATCACCTCAACAAAAGTTCTTTGGTCATGGAATGAAAGAGCCTACCACTGGTGGGGCATTGTTGAAGATTCTTATCGGTGGTGCTTTTGCATCACTTGGATATGACGGATATATCATTGGTGCACTAGGTTCTTCATTGTTTGGTGGTAATGGCATAGAACTTGTAACGGTACAAAGTTACTTGCCTGATGCTGGTGCTAATGATTTAGGTGCATATATCGTTACGGCGGTTGTAGGTTTTACGCAACTGGTAGGGATTATAGCGGTAGCTCGTGGCTTATATGGTTTTGTAGAGAAAATTGATGCTCAAGGCAATGCGACATACCGCAAAGCATGGGTTTTAATTATAACAGGTGTATTATGTGTATACGTTCAGGACGTACACGATGTCTTTGTTAATACCTTTGGAACACAAATAGGAGGAACCTTTTTTACAATATTTTAAACAATCTTCTTAAAATAGGGTGAGAGTTTCTTAAAAACATTGTATAAGATATTGAAGATATTTAACGAGAAGTTTAAAATTAAGCAACTTAAAGCAATAGGGTTTTAAGAATGTTTAATTACAGTGCGGAGATTAGCTCCCGTATATTAAATAAAAGGAAAATGCCAATGGTATCATTAGTAAAACACTCAGTTCGCACTGTAAAAGCGACTGCATTCCGCGCAAAAGTAATGTTTTTAGCCTTTGTTTCTGCATTAATGGGTCAAGTTGCATATGCAAACACTGGCACATGGAACCCAGGTGGTACAGCTTATGGTAAACACAATGCTGGTTCTGATGCGAATGAAATCTTAGGTCGTGGTGAAACATTAGGTCAAAACGTTTATAAATTCTTAATCGTAGTGTTCATGGTGCTTGGTTTAGGCTTAGTTGGTACTGGTTTGTATATGATGTATACATCAGAAGAAGATCAACAAAAGAAAAAGAAAACTGCTTGGATCTGTATTGGTGTAGGTGGTGCGTTATCAATCGTAGGCTTCATCATGTTCTCTGCTGCGAACACTATTACGGGTAGTGCGTAATATAATAATAAATAAGTTTAAAAGCGTGGCTTAGGCTGCGCTTTTTTTATTTTAAAAATAGTATATACATGTTTTAATTAGACCTTACTTAATAGTATTAAGGGGTTTAAGTGAAACATATAAACCGTAAGTTTGGTATTTTAAGACCTATTAACGGCGTAAACGACAAGCAAGAGATACGTCAAGATAAAACTATCCATGATGGTTTTAAAACCAATGAGACAATAAAGCAAATAATGTCTTCACAACCAGCTAAATGCTATTTTTGTGATTTCTATGACGAATACTTTTTAGAGCCACATCACTTAGACGGCGATCATAGCAATCATACGGCTGAGAACATTGTAGCGGTCTGTACGCTATGCCATGCACAAAACCACATCTTTGCACTATCACTGGAAAAGAAAGCTGAAATATGCGTATTGAGTACGAACATACCTCAAGAGATCTTTAATCAATATCAACGTTCATTACTGGTGTTATCGCATAAGTCTGACAACCAAGATCCTGAGCTTGCTAAGTTCGCACGGCGACATCGCCAAAGCTTGCTTGTAGAGCCGTTAAAGCGCCATCAACGCCCTAATCCTACAAAGATGTCTGAAGCAGAATACGCACGTAATATGTTTGAGGATATACAGGCGTTTAATGCGATTAAGACACGAGCCCAAAGCATTGATACCCAACTGTACTTCACGGACATTAAGTTCAACACAATGGCTGAATATGAAGAAGCCAAGCAAGAAGATATGTTGGTAGCGAACGTTGATTACGTAGACCAGCTCCGCAAGTACAAAGAGTGGTATTTGAATGCCATCAAAGAGAACAAAAACTTTTCTTTGTATCAACTCGCAAAAGCTTTGGAAAAGGTATCAGACGAAGCATACGAGAGCTTTAATCTGCCAAACCACTACATAGTATTTTCCCCGAATATCTTTACTGACGAGCAGTATGAGTACTACCAAACACTAGATGTATTTAAGGGTTTGGGTGATAAGTGAGCTCACAAAAATGACAGAATGCTTAGCAGATACCGAATACATAGATATGAGCTTAGAAGAGGTTATATCGGGCATAGTGTTACAGCCATTTAAGCCTGACATAGTGAATGATATAGCGGTATTGGATAGCGTATTTGAGACGGACATATTGAATGATGATGAATACTCATTTATTGGTCCATACATCTACAAACATTGGGAACTTGGGATAGATGCACTACCAAAGGAAACGCACGATCAGCTATCGATATTTCGCTTATGCGTTATAGGTACTGAGGCTTTCAACTTCCTGAACGATTTGTATATACCAACGACACGGGACACTGGCCATACATCTAACACGCTATTGCTACTCCATGTTGTACATATAGCGATAGGGAATCAGACAACAACTGGTGAAGACACAACGGGGCATTTTCAAGATCCACTGATTAAAGCGCTACTGTTGATGAATATCCCCGTTAACAGCGATTGTTTGCTGTTGGATGACACTTTGGTACACCTAAACAAAATAACGGCGCTGAGTGGCTTAGACGTTGAAATACAGGTTAAGCAAAGTGTGAGTGTGAAGCATAAGAAATTACTGAGCACCAACTTTGGATTTGACAATCCATTATCAATTATAAGCGTTTTGGAACAAAAGAAACTGTCTGAAGAACTGACACGCTACTTTCCGATGATACACCTACCAACGTCCGTAGAAGATGCGACAAACCAGATAGATACGGGCAACTTAAAAATGAGTTCGCTGCAAACTTATTGTATATACCAAAACTTAAAGCTATCGGTGTCTAAAGTTTTCCACGAACAGGGCTTATACCAGAACAAAGAGATCTACATAGAGCTTGATAAGGTTCACTTCCAACTTAAAAATACAGGTTCCTTAAACTTCAAGGTGGGTACTTTAGGGGAAAGCCAAGAGGTTTTAGAAACGGTGTTTTGGCAACTGCTTAATAAGGGTTTAGTGTTTGACCTAAATAGTTTTAAGAAGTATGTCGAATTAAAAGAGGACGAAACCGTTAAAACTGATGTATTTACTAATTCAAAAAATGATAATATCCATTTTAACAGTACCTACTATGAACTTTTATTAAGGTTGGTTTTAGATACAAGCTTAAAACCCTCTGTTAAAAGTCTTGAAGACGCAATTCAAAATAAGGATTTCGACAGTGCGATTAACGTTTTAAGAGAATTGCCGTTTTTTAGTGCTTAATGCTTAAAGGCATGTCTAATCAAAGATAGACGTAGAAAGGTGAATTAATAAAGGTGTTTAAATGAGTAAGAAGAAAGCTGAGAAGTCTGGTTATAATAAGACTGGTTACTCCAAGATTGAAATTATATTGATGTTATTCCTACAAAGCATGAAAGCTGACGTAGAGGATTATTGCGATTTAGAAACAGTATCGGACGAACATACGTTTGTCACAAAAACTGGTGCAATGATTACGATCATCGAATATAAGGGGATTAAGAGTTTAATTAGTGGTGATGCATTCAGCCGTCAAATTGGTTTGATGACGAGCAACATGCGTAACTACTTCAAAGACCGTGGACATACGATTCATCTAGCGTTCAAAGTAGACCATGAGACGCCATACGCGATTCATGACTTGAACGTCATGCAAAAAGCGACCACGGCGCGTTGTGCGATGAATCTAGACATCATCATTGATGAAATGACAGAAACCATTTCAGGCGGTGTATTTAACGAAAGCTGTTATATCGCTTTAATCTCTGAGCCAACCTTACTATCGCCAATCGATAAAGCTCAAGACTCAAAAAACCGTAAAAAGCTACTGTCGCAAATTACAATGCCAAGTACGGTCAATGCTCAAGACATGCTTAAATCATCGGACAGCTTATACGTACACCATGAGTCTTTTGTCTCACAATTCTTAAACTCACTCTCAACTGAAGAATTTCCAGCAATCTATGAAGTATTGAATGTTGTTGAAGCTGGTCTAACGATTAAAAAACAAATTGCCTCACATTCAACTTCAGATGACTTCACCTTGTCTGTGCCGATGTTGAATACACGCTTACCGATGCGTTGGAAAGAAATACCATCAGAACATGATGCGTCACACGTTTTGTATCAACCGATCTCAGAACAACTCATGACGAATGCGATCTTACCTGGTACAAGTCAAGGTTCATTCTATCCAGTGGGAAGTGTTATCACTGACGGCGTTGTATATGCGCCATTGATGGTAGATATATATCCAGCTAAGACGAATACGTTTGAAACGCTATTCCGCTTACTACACCAGGCCAAAACGCACGACACTAACGGTAACATCCGTTCTATCCCATATGCGGTGAGTTACTGTATTACTGGTGATGGCATGGCTGGAACCATGATGAAACGCACGTTATCAAGCGTTATTCACTTTATGACGGCACAAAACAAAGCCATTCGTAATGCTGGTAACATTTTGATGGCCACTAAAAATGACCTAGATCAAGTAGACACTGTTGCTGGTCTGCAAATGACCATGATGACATGGGCACCGAATACCGAAGATGGTGTAAACATTCTTGTAGGACGGCGCCAAAAGCTTTGGAAGAGTTTTGAAGCGTGGGGCGGTGCAAAAGTCATGGAACAGGCTGGCGATCCTATTTTGACTTGGGCATCACATATACCGGGCTTGATGGTACGTAATCACGCACCTATTTCACCGGCACCGCTGTTTGATGTGTTCTACATGTTACCGCTGACACGTATTAACTCACCATTCCATAAAGGGCATCAGCTCAACAAAACCTTAGACGGTAAACTGATTATTCTTGATTCGTTCTCAAATGAAGTGACTGTATGGACGACTATTAACATTGGTAAACCGGGTACGGGTAAATCGGTCACAATGAACAAAGGCATGCTTGAGGACATCATGATGCCTGGTAACGAGCGTATCCCGTTGACCTATATTGTCGATGTGGGTGAGTCAAGCCGTGGGTTAGTAGAAACAGTGCAAGATTCATTGCCTGAAGAGCTACGTCACTATGCCATCTATAAGCGTATTAAAAACTCAAAAGAAGAAGCGATTAATCCGCTTGAATTCAGTATGGGCTTACGCTACCCGTTAAACTACGAAATGCGTCAAATGACAGCGTTTTTAAGTTCATTGGTAACACCGCCTGAATTGAAAGGGCAACCAGCCAAAAATACTTCTGACGTTATTGGTGCGGTCCTACGCCGTACATTCTATTTTGCTGATGATACGAATGCTGATCATAAAGCACGTAAGTACATGCGCTTTGCAGATCCAGAACTAGATCGCATCATGGAAAAACACGGACTGATTGAGCCACATTCTGAACAAGGTAAGGATATTTCTTATTACGCTCTACGTGACCTTTTCCATTCTTTGAATGAGATCCGTGGACGCACGTTGGCACACCGTTACGCAATGCCGACTATTGGCGATATGATTGAAACCCTTTCTGATTCATCAATTTTAGATGTTTGGAGTGATGTTCATATTGATAATGAACGAGCACTGGACTTTTTGGCGCATCAGATTATGGCTGCACAAAATACCTATCCAGCATTCTTCTATCACACTAACTTTGACATCGGTAACGCTCGTGTAGCTTCTATCGACTTAAACGAAGTTGCGACATCATCAGATCCTAAAACTACATCTCTATTCTTCCAGATTGTACGGATGTTCATTAAGCGTAAGTTCGCCGTGAGCCGTGACGATATTCCAAAATTCCCACAAGCTTATCGTGAATATGCAACCCAACTGATTAATGAGCTTCTTGAAGACCGCAAAATTATGTCTTATGACGAATTGCACGTTGCGAAAGGCGATCCAATCCTATTAGAAGAATTGGCTGAAGACGCACGTACATTGCGTAAATGGGGTGCTCGTCTTAACTTGGCATCACACAAAGTAGAAGACTTTAAAGACTTGGTTGGCTTTGCTACGGCGTATGTGATTGTCGATCCTGGTACACGCGAATCTCGTGAAGCTATTCGTGACAGTATCGGTCTAACTCAACTAGAAATGGATGCTCTTGGTTCAGGTAACGTAGGTTTCTCAGATCAAGGCTTAACGTACTTCAGTAAAATTAAACTCGAAAAAATGGAATGTTCGGGCTTATATACCGTTTCACTTGGTCCAATCCTTTTATGGTCACTCAGTACACATCCCGATGAACGTGCGCTCCGTAACTACACGTATGACCTTATCGGTGAACGTGGTAAGGCGTTGAAGGTCCTTGCACAATTTTACCCAAAAGGTGCGAAGAACCAGATTAAGACACGGCGTACCATGATTGAGAAAAATGCCAAAAATAAAGGCACGGACTTTGACGAAAACAAAGCAACTGCTTCAGTGATTTCTACCATGGCACAAGAGATGGTTGTTGAATATCAACGCTATGAACTTGAGCAAAACATGAAGAAAAAATTACTGAACCAACGTAAGTCTGAAGCTGTTTCTTCTTAACTCCAATCAGCTATATAGATTTGCGTTAATTGGTATATACATTGAAGTGCTTGGAAATGGGTAAGGTCGTTAAACAACGACTTTGCCTATTATCCTGAAGATAAAAGAGTAGGTCGCAAAGCATGGCTTCTACACAAAAATACGGCACACAAACAAAGTTCAGGCCAAGTTCGCTTAAGCGTGATACACGATCAGGCTTAGAGAAAATCCATTTAAAACTTACAGCGCCAGACGGCGCTAATTATTTGGTTGGCGTTCTTGGTGCTATTGCAGTTATTTTGTTTGTTGTTCCGTTTGGCGGTGAGATATTTATAGGGATCGCGTATTACCTATTAAAACGCTACACACATCCGAATGATTACTTTTTTGAGTGGCCATTCCGTGCGCCGTTGCATTCAAACTCACTGGATGCGTCAACTGACATTACATCACGCGTAAAAGATGACGTACTGGACAATCCAAAAGCCTTTTTGGAATACGCACGTACCAATCGCGATAAGCTACAAGGTGAGGGTGTGACTTACCTTGGTCGTTGCCGTGAAACTGGTCTACCTGTTTATGCATCTAACTCCGATGACCGTACACATCAAATTGTGTTAGGTACTACGGGTTCGGGTAAAACAGAATACATGCTAGGTAACTGTGCCAACCAGTACGTACAAAACTCAGGTTATATCTTTGTAGACGCAAAAGGTGATACCAAGGCTCAACAAGACCACTATCGTTTATGTAACCGCTTTGGGCGTAATGAGGATCTATTAACGATCAACTTCATTACCTCAGGTCGTAACATGCTACGTGCACAAACCGACAAGATGACCAACTCAATGAACCAAATGAGCAACACCAGCTCAGGGATGTTGATTGAATTCTTGATCAACTTGCTTGATGACTCAGGCGGTGGCGGTGGTGACATGTGGAAAGGTCGTGCGATGGCCTTTATCGCCGCACTTACACGAGTTTTGGTCTATCTACGTGACAATGGCTTCATTCAGCTTTCACCAAAAGTATTCACGCAATACATGGAACTTGAAGCACTTGAAGAATTGGTATTTTGTCATAACGATAAATACGGGATTGACTTTGAACGTGTGGCTGAACAACTTCAAGGCTACCTCGTTTCATTACCTGGTTATTCAAGCAACCCTAAAAAGTTAAAGAAACAAGAAACCAAAACCCGTGAGCAACACGGTTATATCACCATGCAGTTAACCAAAGCGATTAACGACTTGACGTTTAACTACGGTCACATCTTTGGTGTAGAGCATGGCGGTGATATTGATATTTTTGACGTTGTACTTAACCGCCGTATCTTAACTGTGCCATTACCAGCTCTTGAGCGTTCACCAGACTCACTCAAAATGCTCGGAAAATTAATCATTGGCTCAATTAAACAAATGATGGCTGGTTCCCTTGGTAACAAAATGGAAGGTTTACGCCGTGCCATTATTGACGCACGACCAACCAACGCCACTACTTCATTTAAGCTATTTTTGGACGAATGGGGCTACATCGTTATTGTCGGTGCTTCGGTTTTACCAGCTCAGGCACGTTCGCTTAACTTCTCTATTACGTTCGGTGCTCAAACATTTGAAGATATTGAACGTGGATCTAAAGAGGAAGCAGCTGCTACATGGGGTAACACGACCGTTAAAGCCATTGGACGTACTACTTCGGGTGCTGAAAGTACAACATACAAATTGGTTGATGGTTTTGCTGGTGAAGAGTGGCAAGGTAAAGTTAACTCAATCAATATGTATCAAGGTCTAGTATTCAACCGTTCGGTACCACAAACAGAAGTCCAGTTTGCCAAAGAAAAACGTGTGACAATTGAACAAATTGCCGGACAGCACAACGGCGAATTTACCTTGCTCATATCAACTAAAGGGGAAGGTGGTAAAACTTCAGACGTTAAAATCGTATCAATGTTGGCGTTCTATGTGGCTGGTGATCAACCCAAGTACTTACGCTTAAATGACCTTTGCCCAATCTTCAATATCCAAAAATCTGAAATCTACGATCCTACTTTAAAAATTGAAGACTTCATTCATGAGATTGAGGAAAAACACACGCTACTGACAGACAACAATTCATCTGCCAATGTCACGGCGCTTGGTGATTTTGAGATCTGCAGAAAGCTCAATAACACCTTGTACGAAAACAACAACACGGTAAAAGACTTTACTCAAGATTTTGTACATCAGATTCTTGAAGCAAGACGTCTTGAATCCATCACACCTGAAGGGATGGCACCTGGTCAAAGAACAGTAATGTCTTCGTCCACGGCGAAAGGTGAAATCTCCAAAGAACAAAAACACCGTGAAAGTATTGTTTCAGCACAAAAAGAAGCAAACATTAAAGACCAGATTATTGAGAAGCGAAAACAGTTCCAGTACTTCGGTAAAGATTCTGACATTTCACCTCAAGTACAAGCTGGTGCTTACAACAATGCGGATCTTGATGCTGAATTTAATATCTATGGTGAACGTATAAGCGAACCTGAACAGGCTCAACAGGAAAGTGATGTTGAAACTGTGACTCGCGCCGTTATCACACCAATGAACCTAGACAGCTACTATGATGAATTGAAAGAGATCCTAACAGGATATGACTTAACCGTTGCGCCAATTACTGAATATCAGCTTGTTCAGATACCACGCCATGTAAAACCTGAAGATCAGACACAATACATTGCGGAAAACAAAGCCAGTCTTGATCAAGCCATCTCACATAGCACTAAAAATGAAATGGAATTCGTAGAACAACAGTATGCAGCTAAGTTTGAAAAAGCTTTGATGAAAAACCCGTTCTCGCACGAATGCGTTACTTTTGAAAAATTGTTGGTGATACTTGGTTCAAAAGGTTCTTCAGCTTCATTACGATCAGGCATTACAATCAAAAAAAAGGATGACTAAACGCATCCATGTAGAAGACATAAGGCTGGTTATCCAGCCTTTAGTTTTTTTGGGTGAGCTGTTTGTACTTAATACGCCTTAATTCATCACTCGGCATGTATTGGGCTATTTCATATTCGCTCTTATACGGCGTTTCATTGAATATGGCCAATAACAACAACTGCGACAGCGGAATGGCTTCAGGCACCATCATTTCGATTAAGCGAAACTTTTCAGACGCATTCACATCAAATGCAACCAATAGCGCCGTATATGGAATGTGGCGATCTGCAAGTGATAAATCGGGGTAAATAGGTTGGTCCTAGTGCTAACGTTTGAAAGTCATACATATTCAAGCAAGAGATAGCTTTAGGTACATTGGATAGGTTCACGGCGTAAGATTCAATGTTTGAACACATATTGGCATCCAGTTTGGTTTTAACCCTAGTTTAGATGCATTTTAATATAATAACTTAGTTTTAACGTGCGTATTCTTAAACATAACTAAACCACTTCTTAAAACCTTGTTTTGTTTTAGGCTTAATCGGTATATACCATTTCATAAAAAGTTTAATGAACTGTGTTTTACCCTTTACAATCCTTAATACATCAATTAAATTGCCCTTAAATCACATCCAATATACAGGATATAGGCAATGACTAAAGAACAGCTAGACGACTTACAAACACTTGGAATGACTGACTATAAAACACGTTTACACGTTAAAGGTGTGCGAATTGTTGAAGTGCAACAGTACTCAAAGTCTGTCGATAACAACGCCGTACAACCACTTGCAACTAATACCACTCAACCGCAATTCTTAAATTAATTTTCCAAAAAAATACTTATAAGCACTTTCTGTATTAATATATCTTTATTAGTTTTAATAAAGCATTAATCAATGGAGTGCTTAAAATGTTAGACACTTTACTTTCGGTATTTTCAGCAAAACATAAGCTTTATAAGAATCTCAAGTTAAAACCCTTTATTGATACCCGTTTAGTCAATTCTGACAGCATCGCCATGACCGATGTTTTCCCTTTTCATCAAATCAAAGATTCTCTTTGTATGACTGGTATATCTCCTACTAATTTTGTACCAGGCAAAAACATTGTTTTGAATCCACATGCCAAAGATAACGATTCCATCAGCTACCTTGGTCAAGATACGCAAAATCATAAGCCGTTCTACATCTCTACCTTTGCTGAAGAATTGGCTGAAGTATTTAATCCGATTTTTGCAGAAATCATTCATCTTGAAACACCATGCTTACTTGACCTATCTGAAATTGGGGGCTTCTCAAATTCCAAGTCGGATTTAAGCCAGTACCGTAGCATTGATGATTTTGTAAAAAACGCATGCCCTGATTACATTAGTGATGTGAGTATGGAAAATTTAGATCGAATGTTGTTATGGCCAGAAATCCGTTTATTGAACTCTCCAGATACAACCACTGATCAATTTTTTATCTATGGCTGGAGTCCTAAGATTTTTGTTCAAAATGCTGGTGGATCACATCACATGGCTGCTGCACATTACTTGGCTAAGAAACTGAGCCAATGTGTGCCGATTCAAGGCAAAGTAAGTTTGAATCTAATCTCAAGTAAAGCACTTCAAAACTTTGATTCAAAATACGCTGCGTTCGCCGTGCCAGATGATGCATTGATTGATATGGGGAATGATTTATCAGAATCAGGGCTTGAATATCAGCTGGTGTTTTTCCGTGAACGTGAAGTTAATTTTATCTTCTTCAAAAAGAATGATCAGAATGCCCGTGTTATTTCGCTATTCAACAATCTGCATGCTTCATTGAATGGTGCATTAAAGTCGGCGGTTCAAGCGCAATTCAAAAATGAAGCACTACTCACAGTCATGAGTGCTAACCTCTCTGATACATCAGAAGATCAATTCTTTAGCACACGACCTCACTTGGCTGAGATCTACAATCACGTTCAAAACGAAATTTGTTTGAGTGGTCCTAAACCGACTAGCCCGACAATCTAAGGGGTAGGGAATATGGATCACCAATCATCAACTACACCACATGCACTCATTCTCGGTCTGACACTTGAACAGGCCATTTCTGTTTTAGCAAAGAAACCCGTTGATGCTACCCACTACAACTATCTTGAAGATGACGAGTACAACACCTACGTCATGATGAAACCTGAGTGGACTAGCCTCAACAAACATGCCTACCTACATGTAGATGGCTTAACCCATGAGCGTAAATGGATGTTTATGCCGAATGCTTTAGGTGAGTACAACTTGATAGAGGGCTGTATTGACCTGTTTGAACTTAACCAGGCCATCGAACAGCAATATCTTGTGTTTGAACAATTCCTGAATAGCCACGGCACACCGTTCCGCAAAGTTGGTGAGAAGTTTTCTTTTGTCACACAACTGCTCTTTGATGCATGGGTGATAGATCCAGAACGTGCGATTCAAAAACTTCATGAGATGAAGGAAACAAAAATCTCATTACAAGTGCCTTTGCTTCATGGGGATAGTCAGCATGATTGATACGCATTGCTCTAGATCAACCGCATCACCACTCGCCATTTGTACGTGGACCTAATCAATCCGCACGGTTCCACTTTTTACGGATGCATCGCATATGCCAAGCGTACCATCCGTTTAGCCACTTCAACTGAAATTGAATTACGGACGGTGAATAACAATGAACATGAATGAAAACATTGCTTCAGAAATTGAAGCTCGTAGCGCTTTTGAAAATAAATACGGCGTGGTCGGTAGTCTGTTGGCCAGTGGCAATTATTCTTCTTGGGTGCATCAGGCGAAATGGGAAGCTTTTCGTGATGGTTGGATGCAAAGTGAAGTAGAAACTAAAAAGTCTATCTATCAAATGCAAACACCAGCCATCAGCGATGACCAATTGGAAGTAGAAAAATTACTGCAGCTGCTTGATGACTTTTGGAATAAGAAATGGGGCGATTGGAAATCATCTGCAGATATGGTGGCGCAAGGTGAGGCAAATGCCTATGAACATGCGAGAGGATTGCTTGAAACGGCGATAAAACAAGATGAAGCCACATGCCAGTGGTTACGCAATCAATTGGCAACGATTCAAACTGAATTGGATGCTTTTATCACATTCGTTAATGAACACCTTGCTTACCATGAAAGTGATGGTCCAGATTTAATGTCGAAGATCCAGAAGCTCAAACATTTGATAAAGGTTAAACCATGATTACGGTTCAAATAGAGATGTGTGGCTTTGGGATTAAACGGCGTTGGGAGTTTGGAGATCCGCGCCGTGCGCCAATTACAGTTTTAGAAATGGGCTTCATTAAGGTTTGTAAAATGCGTGGTGATAGCAAACTGGTTGAGTTCATGAGGGGTTATGCAGACGACAAAGAATTCAACTGGCATCCCAAAGTTCGCATTGCACGTAGAAAAGCAGAACGTAAAGCCTATTCGTACTATGACAACCACTACAAACAGCAGATTAGAGAACTTTTCGATCGCCAAAATGTAGACCGCCAAAAACAATATGAATTGGAACGCCAAAACAAAGCGTTATTGGCTGTTATTGAACTTAAAAAAGAACAATCGTAGGTATATACCATGACGGGAATTGAATATTTTCAGAAGTATGGCTGGAGTCACGCCGTCCAGTCCGTTAGTCGAATTCCAAGTGAATACAACGAATATTCACCAGACCTCAAAACTGTTGTTGTAAACGGCAACTTTCGTTATGCGATGGCTGCGGAAATCAGCAAAAAGAAAACTGAAGTCTATGTTACTGAGCTCAAACAAATCATTGAGAGTGAAAAGCTACTAGAAGACTTCTTTAACTTGAATCTGGTTGGTATAGAAAAAGGCTTAAGTAATGCTAAGCGTGAAATGCAAGACATGGAAGAACAGGGGATTGTTGAATTCAACCATCGTTTTGATGACGACCTGACTTGCACCACGGAACGCATGAAACTTGCCATCGCTCAAATAGACCATCTTTATCAAAACAACATTACAAAAAGTGAGTAATGCCCATGTTAGAAATGTTCCAAAATCAAACCATGCGATATATCTCTATTGCCATTGGCGTGATTAGTATCTTTATATTCCTATACCTACTTAAACTCGGTGAGGGGCTTGTCATTAGCCTTATAGTTGCTGTGTTCATATGTGGTTTGAGTTTATTCAAACTGAAAAACTACTATGAAAAAAATAACCCATACATCAATGCAGAACACCTTGCTTGGCTGTATGGTGAATTGCAAGAATATGACCAGGATCTATTCACAACTGTCAGCAATCTGACCAAGAGTACTGGACGTTTAGAATTGAGCCAGCTTAAATCAATCCGTAACCGCTATGCTTCTTCCATGAACGAAACTCAACTACAAGCATTGGCCAGTGAACATACTGAAGAAAGCAAATATCGCTTAGACCAGTACAACTACTCAATTTATGTGATGGATGAAGTCATTAATCAATATTAATGGCTGTATGCAATCTCTATTAACATCGCCGTGTTATATATCTGCTATACGCGGTATCAAATGTATAAAGAGATATAAAACTATTGAAAGGTTTATAAAATGAACACAACTCTACCTATTCTTATTCATAGCGTTATTGGTGGTATTGGTGAACATCCAGATGCTAAAAAACGAAGCTTAGGATACGGCGCTATCATGCTGTATATACCGATTGAACATATGGTCGGTTCAGGTGTACTTAAGCTGATGATTGATGTGAATACACTGTCGATCTATGCGTCTGAAAATCCTAATTACCTAAAACAACCACATACCATCAATGAAGCTTCTCACTTGTGGAATGCATTGCGCTTTGACAGTGCTTCTAAAGCCAGCCGGAAGGTCATTCATGATAATGGGTATGTTGAGTGTTTGTTTTCCATTCCTATGAAGGTTCTTGAGCCATTTATGGATGCTGAATTGATTCAAAACGAATTAGGACTTCCATACATGGCCATCGATCAAACTGACAAGTCGAAATGCATGCCGATTTGGTATGATGATGTCAGTAAATCTACCAATCAATTTATTGATGGCAACTACAACGATTATCCTGGTGTGCAGGCATCTTAAATTTTTAAGAAAAGTTTTTAGCTTTGATGGTTTATTAATATATTTATATCGACCACATTGGCGATGATGAAGAGAACAGACTCAATATGGCCCGTTTAATGGGCCACATTTATTTTTATAGATTAGGGATGCCAACGGCGTGAAAACAAAAATCATTTTAAACATCATTTTGTGGACCTTAACCGTCCTAACTTGTTTTGCGTGGATTGCCTTTACGTTTATTCAACCAGTTGGCTACACCATGACTTTTCTTGTTATTTTAATCTTGATGACAGTAGTGCTCAGCTGGTGCTTGGCAACACCTTATATTAAGACCAAAGACCGAACCAAGCGACTAGACGAAAACTTTATGCTACTTATGCTCTCTGTTGCTGTTGTTCCATTCCTAATGTTTCTACTGTCATATGGTTTTATATGGTGTTTCAAAACGCTAGAAAAGAAACAGTTCAACCATGACCATATTGCTGCGATGGTACCGGGTAGTAACTTCAATCAACTACAAAAGTTTGCCAAGGAAAACTACAACGCGCCACTTGTGTTAGGTGACTTTAACGAAAGTTGGGCTTTAACTTCCTTAGATATACCGCAAGCTTCTCCAGCTTCATTAAGATCTAGTACAGGATATTGCCTGGTGAATATGTCTAAAACCAGCATGAACACCATGTATAAAGAAGCAAAAACCGATGTAAGCTACAACGATTGGGAAATGCTGATATTAGCGCACGAGTTATCTCACTGTTTAGATCGTGCGACCGATGTGCCTGGTGAACTTGGCCAGCCACTTAAAGCATTAAATTCAATTGCGCCGTCTGATCGGTCCAAAGTAAAGATGGATGATGTATCTACCTTTGTAACCGCTGAAAGTAGCGGTAAAACGCAACTATGGCGAGAATCTTATGCGGATCTGTTTGCGGTAGGTTTTATGTCACTTGATCCAAAATACGATACTGCAGCGTTAAGAGAAAGCCTGATTAAATTACGTGAAAAACGTAAGGCACAAGATCCAACCCATAATTCGGTGTGTTGGTTGCAGTATTCTAAGAGTCAGCCTTTCCCACAAAAAGGTTCGGATGTTTTTTCTTGGGCAAATAACATCAGAATTAAAGCGCCGTGCGAGTTGAAATAACTTGTCTTCAGACAAATTAAAAGCCCGAATTTCGGGCTACTTTTATACCAGCTAATTAACAATAAAAGCCAGGGCTTATAGTTGGTGCAGACATATCATCATAGACGCAATCTATACTGACTGCAGGTTTATCAATGTGGCTAAATAAGCTTGGATTGACCAATTGATTTGTTAGCTTAGATTTTTCTATACTAAAGCCAACCAGTTCAACTTCACAATCACACACGTAATGGAATTTTGCCTTACCGTGCAACACAAATACATTAGGTGACTTCTCATACATCTTGAAGTACTCGGCTTGAGTTTGTGACAATGGAACCTCCAGCACCACAAAGCCATTTGGTACGACAAAAACTGCAGATCCATCATTTACTGAGTAAACGATGGCTTGAACATCAGAAGCACGTTCAAAACCCACACTTTTTTTTATCATTTAGATTACCTTTTTATATTGTAGCGAATGAACGTTGTAAAACAGATTGTAGATCTGCTTCATTTGTAATATTCGCCTCGAGCGCAGCGTTTCGTACATCAGCTAGGTTTAACCAATGGCGGTGCTCAGCTTTAGTTTTTTCAATTTTGTGTGGTGTTCTTGGGTATTCCCAACTCCAGTAATGCTTTTTATAAATCTCCTTATCTTTCACAAGATACGCCTGTATAGATTGACTATCCTCATTAGTTGCATAGCCAACGCCAAAGTAAATATCTAAACCTTGCTTTAGTGCAGTTTGATAATCGGCTTCAAATTGAATAACAAGGGATTCAATCCTAGCTTCATGAGAAAAGATACTAGATAGTTTTAATATCACACGGCTCCAAGTTTAAGGCAATATGCCTCGAGATAAAACCATTATAACGGTCAAAATCCACTAAATTAGTTTATTTAAAAAAAATTTCATTAAAGTTAAACCATTGAAGATTAAAACATACGGCGAAAAACTTAGGTTTTTTATTCAATATTAATCAGACTTACTCAAATTTAGTCTAGATGAACTGGTATTTTTAAAATTAAGGCTGCTTCGCGTTCCCATTTGTGAACAGATTCTCATTTTTGAGAATGAATTATATTTCATTTTTTGACTGACACTGGAACAATTAGCCATAGACGAGTAGGGGGTGGGTAAAGCCATATACCACATTTAAGAAATAACGCCGTAGTGGTGTTAATTCATTGTTAATTGAATATGGTTTGAATTAAGGCTTGATGGAAATGCATTAGTAGAATTATGGGTGCTGAATTATCAAAATTAAGTTTTGGATTATTTTAATCAACTAAAAAAACATCGTTTGCGTTTATAAAGCCAGCAGTTGATCAATTAGCTGATCAACGCAAGGGTATTAACCTTTTTTATGGTTTAAATACTTTTGAGTACGTTCTAATAATTTCGGGATGGTTTTTTCTGCTTCTTCTTGGGTGAGATGCAAACCATAAAATTTATTAGTTGTTCCGTAGCTTTCATTAAGTACTGAATGGGAGTGACGGGCACTGGCTGGCAATGTCTAGCAACGGCAGGCATTTCGGCTGAGGGTAAAAGAACTTTCCGCTAAGCGATAGACTGTATGTAAACACAGTATTGCAAGGACGCGGAACATGCCTC
>NZ_VOYM01000039.1:0-32617 GCF_013420285.1 Acinetobacter sp. YH01019 | reverse complement strand
GAAAGTGAAGGTAGGGTTTGTTTTAATGTTAAATCTAGATTCTGAGATAAATTCATAAAAAAAGAGCGTATTTACATACGCTCTTTTTACAGCATTTTAACTTTTTTTGCTTAACTGACTGGCATTACTGCAATTGCAGGGCTTTTTCGCTCAATGAGTGCTTACTTTTTCTTTTTCGGTCCAAGTAGCATACCCATTTGACGGCCTTCCATTTTCGGCATCTGTTCAACAGTACCGAATTCAGCCACGTCAGCTTCAATTTTTTGCAATTGAGCCAGACCCAGTTGTTGGTGCGCCATTTCACGGCCACGGAAACGAAGGGTGATTTTCACCTTGTTACCTTCTTCAAGGAACTTGATGATTGCACGTAGTTTTACGTTGTAATCACCAACATCAGTACCCGGGCGGAGCTTGATTTCTTTCACCTGTACTTGATGTTGTTTTTTCTTCGCTTCTTTTTGCTTTTGCTTAAGGTCAAACAAATGCTTGTTAAAGTCCATGATTTTACAAACTGGTGGCTCAGCATTGGCAACGATCTCAACCAAGTCAAGATCAACAGCTTCTGCAGCGCGCACGGCGTCTGCTAAGCTTACGATACCTTTTTGCTCGCCATTTTCGTCTACAAGACGGACTTCTTTTGCACGAATTTCATCATTCAAGGCAGGACGGTTTGATTTGTTACCGCCCTGTTGATTACGGTCAGGCTGTTTAATCGCTGTTACTCCACAATGTACCGGCCGCGTTCGGCAACGGCTGCTTTTACTAGGTCAACGAAAGCATCGATAGACATAGTACCCAAATTTGTTCCAGAGCGTGTACGTACGTTTACAGTACCTTCCTCTACTTCACGGTCCCCAAGTACCAATAAGTATGGAATACGCTCTAATGTGCGTTCACGAATCTTAAAGCCGATTTTCTCATTTCTCAAGTCAGAAATAGCACGAATACCGTTTTCTTTAAGTTTAGCGACGACTGACTCACTTGCCTCAGCTTGTGAATCTGTAATATTCATTACGCATGCTTGGATTGGTGACAACCAAGGTGGCATAAAGCCAGCGTAGTGTTCGATAAGTATACCAATAAAACGTTCGAAACTGCCAAGAATTGCGCGATGCAACATAACTGGTTGATCTCGATCGTTATCTTCAGTTACATAAGATGCATCAAGACGTTCTGGTAAGTTAAAGTCACATTGAATTGTACCGCACTGCCATACACGGCCTAAGCAGTCTTTCAGTGAGAATTCAATTTTCGGACCGTAGAATGCGCCTTCACCTGGTTGAAGCTCCCATTCAAGACCAGCAGCATCTAAAGCATCTGCCAAAGATTTTTCTGCCATATCCCAAAGTTTGTCATCACCCACACGTTTTTCTGGACGTGTCGACAATTTCATTTGAACTTCTTCAAAACCAAAGTCTTTATAAACATCTAAAGTCAATTTAATGAAGTCAGCTACTTCAGTACCAATTTGTTCTTTGGTACAGAAAATGTGCGCGTCATCTTGAGTAAAGCCACGAACACGCATAATACCGTGCAATGAACCAGATGGTTCGTTACGGTGACATGAACCGAACTCAGCTAGACGTACAGGAAGATCACGGTACGATTTTAAACCTTGGTTGAACACTTGTACGTGACAAGGACAGTTCATCGGTTTTACTGCGTAGTTACGGTTTTCAGAATGTGTCGTAAACATGTTGTCTGCATAGTTTGCAGCATGTCCAGATTTTTCCCAAAGCGTGAAATCAACCACTTGCGGTGTACGAATTTCTTCATAGCCGTTCGCTTGTTGAACTTTACGCATGTACTGTTCAAGAACTTGGTAAATTGTCCAACCGTTCGGATGCCAGAACACCATACCCGGTGCTTCTTCTTGCATATGGAACAAATCAAGTGCTTTACCAATTTTACGGTGATCGCGTTTTTCAGCTTCTTCAATACGTTTTACATAAGCAGCAAGCTGTTTTTTGTCTGCCCACGCTGTACCGTAAATACGTTGTAACTGTTCATTTTTCGCATCACCGCGCCAGTAAGCACCAGAGATTTTAGTCAGTTTGAATGATTTTAGGAATTTAGTATTTGGAACGTGCGGACCACGACACATATCCAAGTAGTCTTGATGATAGTACAAGCCCATTTCTGTTTCATTAGGCATGTCTTCAATCAGACGGAGTTTGTACTCTTCGCCACGTGCAGTGAATTCTTTGATCACTTCGTCACGTGGTGTCATTTTTTTGATGACATCATAATCTTGATCGATGAGCTTTTTCATACGCTCTTCAATCGCTGCCATGTCATCTAAAGTGAATGGACGTGGCATCCAAATGTCATAGTAGAAACCTTCTTCAATGACAGGACCAATTACCATTTTTGCTTCTGGGAACAGTTGCTTAACTGCATGACCCACTAAATGTGCACAAGAGTGACGAATGATATGAATACCATCTTCATCTTTAGGCGTGATAATTTGAAGGCTTGCGTCTTCGGTAATCAGATCAGATGCATCTACTAAACGATCGTTTACACGACCTGCAACTGTATTTTTTGCAAGACCAGGACCGATGCTTTGAGCAACTTCCATCACAGATACGGCATGATCAAATTCTTTTTGATCGCCATTTGGCAAAGTGATAATTGGCATAGAAAATCCTTAAGGAGTGATGCCCCGTACAATAGAGCATATCACCGCGAGATTATGATCGAGGGAATCCCTCAAAAGATAAAAACGGTGGATAAATAAATTTCGACCTAAATTTTACACGCCCTGCCAACTTTAATAAACCTCTAATCCCATGGAAGTTGATTTTTCTACCGCCTTTTACAAGACTCCTGATAATTCAAGCAGATTTCAGCCGAAATGCACTTTATGCTATCAACATAATAATCACGTTCTAATTCATAAAATTATTCCGAATTTCGAACACCTATACCCACTGAAATCTCTATTTAGGCAGGTATCATACAAGCACATTCACTTATATCTTGGTCGAGTTTAAAACCGCTCCAACCCGCTTATGCGCTCGCAGTCAATGTCGATCTTATGGTCTTAAGGCTTGAAGATGATGATGCAGAACAAGTTGTGGTCATGTATGGTCGCTGTCAGCATCGCGGCGCACTTATGGCCGATGCCCATATTCAAGGGGATAAAATCGTCTGTGGGCTGCATGGCTCGCACTATATTTATAAAACTGGCATCAACCCGCGTTATCTGAATAAAAATCTGCAAAAATTTAAAGCGTGGGTGGAAGGCGATCAGGTGTATGTCGATCTTGAAGAAATTCAAGCGTGGGAGAAAAGAAATCCACAGCAGTATAAACGCGATCAATACCAAGGTTTATATGCAGATTCGGCACCCGCACCTGAAGAACCACATAATAAATTGATCTTGGAACTTGCACGCAATGGCTTAAGTAAATTTAGACATCATGGCCCGACAGCTGCCATGGGCGTGCCTTTCAATCAACTCCCGAAATGGGAGGACATTCAACTGATCACCGCACAACTGTGGAAAATTCCATTGTTAGATGATGCACCCGTAGCAACCGAAGTGGTAATTGGCCCAAATGCTAAAAACCCCTTAAAACTCAAAATCCCCCTGTTTGTGTCAGATATGAGTTTTGGTGCGTTATCTCAAGAAGCCAAAGTTGCCCTTGCAACAGGTGCTGAACTTGCAGGTACAGGCAATGCTTGCTGAGGAACAAGTGGCCAACTCACGTTATTTTTATGAACTTGCATCGGGTCGTTTTGGCTATGACATCGAAAAAGTTAAAAAGTGTCAGGCCTTTCATTTTAAAGGCGGTCAAGCTGCAAAAACAGGTACGGGAGGACATCTGCCAGGCCATAAAGTGGTTGGTAAGATTGCAGAAGTGCGTAAATTACCAGAAGGCACCGCAGCAATTTCACCAGCGACCTTCCCTGACTGGACGGAACTGTCTCAATATCAAGACTTTGCGAATTATATCCGCGAAGAAACTGGCGGTATTCCGATTGGCTTTAAACTGTCTGCACAGCATATTGAAAAAGATATTGATGCGGCTATCGCCATTGGTGTCGATTACATTATTTTAGATGGCCGTGGTGGTGGTACAGGTGCAGCACCTACGCTATTCCGTGACAATATTTCTGTTCCAACCATTCCTGCACTGGCACGTGCGCGTCGTCATTTAGACCGTTTAGGACGGTCAGATATTAGTTTAGTGATCACAGGTGGACTTCGTGTACCCGCTGACTTTATTAAGGCACTGGCTTTGGGAGCAGATGCCATCGCGATTTCAAACTCTGCCATGCAAGCCATTGGCTGTTTAGGTATGCGTGCCTGTCAGACCAATGATTGTTCTGTTGGCATCGCCACGCAACAAGATCATTTACGTCGTCGTTTAGAAATAGACAAATCGGCACAACAACTGGCGAATTTTCTAAATGCATCCGTTGAACTGATGCAAGTCATGGCACGTGCCTGCGGACATCATCATCTCAATCAATTCTGCAAAGATGATCTGACCACATGGAAAAAAGAAATGTCGAACCTCACTGGTATTCACTACGGTGGATTTGATTAAGCTTCAAATCCTGAGCTTTTTTTCAAAATCATTGAGCCTAAAAAAGGAGTCCAAACGGGCTCTTTTTATTCTCTGAACGTCTCGAAGGCCATGAGTCGATCGGCTTGGTACCACCAAAGCTGTGCAAATTGAGGGATAATCATTTCACTTTGCGCAGGGCGAAAAAAAACATAATCATCCACTTCTATGCTGCTTGTCTGTGGAATTTGCACAAGTTCCTGATTACTACTACGACCATATAACCCATGGGGCTGACTGCCTTGAGGATAAACATAGTTCCCTCGCCAATAACCTCCATAAATAAACACAGCCTGAGATTTTGCCCAACGACTTAACCATTCTAACTGCGGTAATTCTGTCCGCGATAACACTTTTAGCACAGGTGTGGCGATCCACAAGGCATTTTGAAAAGCGTGCAAAGCTTTCAGTTCAAAATCTGCGGGTTTTAACAGCATCGAACCAAATGAGACTTCGTTACAGACGCTCTGCTGACAATGAAAACTAAAACTAGGACTACCACCACCATTCCAACAGGTGTGTTCATCACATAAGGACGGATAGCGCTGTTGTAAATAATCTTTGAATTGTTGATAACTTTGCTGTGACAGTTGATAAGTCTGTTCAGCAGATTGAATCAGTCGTGGAATCTTCGCCACATGTGCGTCGTAGCCCATCAATCCTGAAAATTTTAAATGTTGAGGATGTCGAACGATTACATCCAAAATAGCCTTTAGCTCATTGATGGTTTTCAGGCCACCACGGTGTAGCCCCACATCGATTTCAATATTAATACGTAGACACAGTTGATGCTGCTCAGCAAATTTTAGGTATTGGCCTAAACGCTGTTCACTATCAATCAGCCATTGCACTTGCAATTGAGTTGCCTGCAAAAACGCCTTGTCTGTATGGTTCAAGGCCTGAATCGGCATCGGTTTTCCAAACAACACATCAGCTTGCGGCATCGACTCGAAAAGTGTTTTTAGATGTGCAAAATGAAACAGCATGTAACGCTGTGTCTTGAGCTGTGTAGCACAATGTTGAAGCAATGCCATGCATGCCAAGGATTTCACCACCAAGCGCGGATGCAGACTGTGTGGTATTTGCTGCTGAGTGATCACCAAGTTGTGATTTAATGCGGCAACATCCACGATTAACTGGGGCATACCTGTACCAATGTGTTTGAGCAAGGTATTCAATTGTTGATAATATGCATCCATGCATATGCTCCAATATCTTTATTAATATCTTATCTTCCAGATTATTCAAAAAATAATTTTTGCAAATAAGGGTTAATCCACTTTTGTGTTGGATCAAGCTCCTGTCTAATCTGCATGAACTCATCCCATTTCGGATATAACGTTCTTAACTGCGCCGCCTGTAGGCTATGAATTTTGCCCCAATGTGGTCGGCCACCGTATTTAAGTAAAATTGGCTCAACCCATTTAAAAATAGCTTGATAATCTTGTTTATAAAATTGGTGTATGGAAATTGAAACAGAATCTTGCTGATAGAAAGGACTCAGCCAAATATCATCTCCGCGCACCAAACGATATTCAATCGGAAAAAACATCGGCGCTTTATGGCGTCTCAATGTATATAACACTTCTTCAAAACATTGCAGACCGTGCTGTAAAGGTATTTGGTACTCCATCTCATTAAACTTGGTATTCCGAACCGAAGGAAAAATACGACTCGACCAATCCACCACAGTTACAGGTTGAATAAATACACCTAAAAATTTTTGCAGCCATGGATTTAGCTTTGGACAAAGCCGTGTCAATTCAGCACAAAAATTTAAGAGTACATCTTCTTCGACCCATTCATTCGGTCGAGCAATTAAATCCTCCTCAGTTTCATCTAAAGTTTTTAAGATCACTTGATCGGCATGGCTAAATGCCCAAAACTCTATATGTCGATGTTGATATTGCCACTGCTGCATGTGTTGCATCAATACGCTAAGGGCACATAATCGTGTTTGTTCTTTAAGTTTATACATCGGGCGGTTTTGCATTTGAATTTTTGTCAAAATTCCAAAACTTCCCATCGCCACGCGGCCTGCATAGAAGATTTCATTGTTTTTTACTGAATTACACTGAAGAATTTCACCTTGTGCCGTTAACAGATCAAAACCATGTACCAATGCTGACAAACACGGCAGTTCTAAACCTGTCCCATGCGTTCCCGTCGCAATTGCACCGGCTAAACTTTGTCGGTCAATATCTCCTTGATTTATTAAGGCCTGATCGAAAACTGCCAGCTTTTCTCCAAGATCTGATAAGCGCGTCCCCCCCCTGTACCGTACTCTGACAGCGCTCTTCATCAATGTCGGTTATGCCTTTCATCTGCTCCAAACTGATTAACAGATCATCCGTTTGTACCAACCCATTAAAGGAATGACTTGCTCCCACAACACGAATTTTTTTGTTCTGCCTAACCAATCCCTGTAGTTCAAATATATTTTGCGGTTGTGCAAATTTTGGCGTCGCAGAAAATGAGCCCGACCAATTTTGCCAATGAATTGCTCGCTGTACCGTCATGATATACCCCACTGTACGAACTGTTTATTGTTTTTATTTTTTGATTATTGTCCAGCAATCATTTTCCTAAAATAGGACGAATCAATGCATCGATATTTTTTCATTTATGCCGTTTAAAATAATGATCGTCAATCAAATTTTGATCAGATCAAATGTATGACTAAGTGTAGTAATAGATTATTACAAAGTTATTCATGTGACTTTTTTCTTATATTTTTCATTAAGTTTTTCAATATTTTTTAAAATTTAAACCAGCTTATATTTCATTTACACTCTTTATTTAATCCTAGAGCTTTATTCATTAAATACATATATTGTTTGTTGTGTACAACTTACAAAATCAGTCAATTTTTACATTTAAACTTGATCACTTTTCAGCTAATTTATTTAAGCTTTAAAATCAAACTTTAGAACCAAACAGTTCACTTTTGCTGCTATTTAATATTTTATAGCTATAAAAATCAAATAATTAAATTTTTAGTGCAAACACTCGACTAAAGCATAAATGCAAGACATGGCATGACTGCCTTATTGTGACAGTAGCTTAAAACAAATATACATGGACTTGGAGTACTACAATGGTTAGCGCATACGATGAATTGCCACGGACCCCGGCGAATTTTGTTGCACTTTCACCTCTACGTTATCTAGAGCGTGCGGCATATATTTATCCAGATCAGGATGCCATTATCCATGGTAATCGTCATATTTCATGGCGTGAAACCTATAACCGTTGCCGTCAGTTTGCACACCAACTTCAACAATTGGGTATTGGTAAAAATGATACCGTTTCGGTTTTACTTCCCAATGTCCCTGCAATGATTGAAGCACATTTCGCCGTTCCCATGGCAGGTGCTGTACTGAATACCTTAAACACACGATTAGACGCGAAAACCATTGCTTTCATGCTTGAACACGCTGAGAGTAAAGTATTATTAGTCGATCCTGAATTTGCTCAAGTTGCCACCGAAGCTTTGGCTTTGATCGATCAAGAAATTTTTATCATTGATGTTGCAGATGTTGAATACGAAGGTACTGCAAATACGATTGGGCAAATTGAGTTTGAGGAATGGCTTGCACAGGGTGATGCAAACTTTGAATGGCATCTTCCAGGTGATGAATGGGATGCTATCAGCTTAAGCTATACCTCAGGCACCACAGGTAATCCTAAAGGTGTGGTGTATCATCACCGTGGTGCTTACATTAATGCAGCGAGTAACATTATTGCGTGTGGCATGACACCTCGTGCGACCTATCTCTGGACTTTACCACTTTTCCATTGCAATGGATGGTGCTTCGCTTGGACCATGGCTGCCAATGGTGGTACCAATATCTGTTTACGTAAAGTCGACCCTGAATTGATTTTCAAACTAATTGCAGAGCATAAAGTTGATTATTTCTGTGGTGCACCAATCGTACTTTCAATGCTAATCAACACACCTGAAGATAAAAAGACCAAAATTGACCACCGTGTTGAAGTCATGGTGGCTGGTGCTGCACCACCCGCTGCGATTATTGAAGGCATGCGCAACATCGGCATTAATGTCACACATGTATACGGTTTAACTGAAACCTACGGCCCTTCTGCGCTATGTGCTTCTCAGGCTGGATGGTCTGACCTTTCGATTCAAGAGCAAGCTCAATTACACTCACGCCAAGGTGTGCCTTACCCACTACAAGATGGTATGAAAGTCATTGATCCTGAAACGATGCTACCTGTTGCACATGATGGTCAAACCATGGGTGAGATCATGTTCCGTGGCAACATTGTCATGAAAGGTTACTTGAAAAACCCTGAAGCCACTGCTGAAGCATTTGCAGGTGGCTGGTTCCATACTGGTGATTTGGCCGTTTGCCAACCTGATGGCTATGCAAAAATCACCGATCGCTCTAAGGATGTCATCATTTCGGGTGGAGAAAATATTTCTTCACTTGAAGTAGAAGAAATTCTATACCAACATCCTGCAGTATTAACTGCGGCGGTAGTTGCCAAGCCTGATCCACGCTGGCAAGAAGTTCCGTGTGCATTTATTGAATTAAAAACAGGCAAAGAAGCGACACCTGAAGAACTGATTGAATTCTGTAAACAACATCTCGCACGCTTTAAAGTGCCAAAAGATGTGGTAATTACGGAAATTCCAAAAACATCTACAGGAAAACTGCAAAAATTCGTTCTACGTGATTGGGCAAAAGAACGTGCTGTTGGTGAGTTTAATTAACCTCTTTTGAGAGTCGTATTTCATTGAAAAATGCGACTTTTTCATAAACACCACACATAAAAAAGCGACCTGAACAGGTCGCTTTTTTTATTCTACAAATCGTACAAATCAATTATCTGAAATTAACGCAACTTGTTGAATATAATTAAACAATTTCAACTTAGAAGCGGCAATTTGTTCTTCAGGCATTTGTTTAGTGATGTCACGCTGAATACGCAAAAGATGCTGACGAATTGGATGATGTTCAGCTGCATTGTGTGCTTTCATGAACTCTTTAATCACAGGTTCACCCTGTGCAATCATACGATCAACCCAGCGCTGCAATTGTGCAGTTTTTTTCGCACCCTGCTGCGGTGTTAAATAAGACAAAATCATTGCCTCATCTTCATTACGCAACAATTTACCAATACGTAAAAATTGACGACGACGAGCTTCTCCCGAAGTAATCGAACGTACATCAAGTAAAGCATCAATCAAGCGTTCTTCAACTGGAAGTTTCTGAATTTGCTTAACACTCAATTCAGCCAATTGTTCGCCCAAAGCAGCCATACGTTGCACTGCTTTTTTTTGTTCAGTTTTGCTCGCACGTCCATCTAGGGATTCAAAGTCTTCTTCAGTAAAACGCTGTTGCGGTCGACGTGCCACGGTTAATCTGCCTCGTAAAATTTTGCTGCAAATAGTGCTTGAATTTCAGATAAAGCTTTTTCTTCATCTGCACCTTCAATCACTAAGCGTAAAGTTGTGCCCTTGCCCGCACCTAGCATGAGCAAAGACATAATATTTTTGGCATCAACTAATTTTCCGCCTTTACCAATTTGAATCGACGAGCGAAATTTGGTTGTCACTTCGATTAGCTTGCCAGATGCACGCGCATGTAAACCCAGTTTATTAATTACGTCAACGGTTGTGTCGATCATGACCAGTGCTTCATTTCTCTATGTAGAACCTGAATAGACCATTTTGCCTCAAGAGCTTTTTTTAGTCTATCTACAATATATACCGAGCGGTGTTGTCCACCTGTACAACCGATGGATACCGTCATGTAGTGACGATGCCCTTCAGCAAATGCCGGCAACCATTTATCCAAGAAATTATAAATATCTTGAAACATTTCATTGGTTTGCTCACTCTGCTGTAAAAACTGACGAACCGGCTCATCCAATCCTGAAAATTTACGCAGCTCCATATCCCAATGCGGGTTAGGCAGATGGCGCACATCAAACACATAATCTGCGTCGAGCGGAATACCATGCTTATAGCCAAAGGACTGTAAAATCAGAATTAAATTATCTGCTTGCCCAAGTTTCGACAGTAAAGTGTGCTTTAAATCATGTACGCTCTTATCCGTAGTATCAATATGCACGGTAGAACGTAACTGAATTGGAATCAGAAGATTTTTCTCTTCTTGAATACATTCATTTAAACTTTTGAAACGGTTTGCCAGCGGATGTGGTCGTCGAGATGAACTGAAACGCGCAATCAATTCCTGATCACGTGTGGTCAAGTAAATAATATCAACTGAGCCATGTCGCTGTAATTGTTGAAAAACCTGATCGAACTCTTGAAGATCAGCGCGGGTGCTTCGAACATCGACACCCAACGCTAACTGTTCTAGATTGTTTTCAGCATTAAGTTTTTCAACAATTTCGGGGAGTAACGCCAAGGGCAAATTATCAATACAGTAATAGCCAAGATCTTCAAGTACCTGCAATGCAGAAGACTTACCTGAACCGGACTGACCTGTAACAATTAATATGCGCTTCATCGCGGAGTTACCCCATTCCCGTTTTAAGCTGCAGGGTATTTAACCTGCAAATTATCAATTAGACGTGTTGCACCCAATTTAGCTGCAACAAATAACACCACATCTTGATCAAACTGCTCAATTTTTTGCAATTCTGGTGTTCGTGCTTCTATATAGTCCACAACAAAGCCAGCTGCTGTCAATGTGGTATTCATATTCGCTAACACTTCAGCCAGTGCTGTACCAGCAAGCAATTCAGCTTCTGCTGTTTGCAAAGTCTTATAAATCGTTGGAGCAATCGCACGATTTTCAGCACTTAAATAGCCATTACGTGAACTAAGCGCCAAGCCGTCTTCAGCGCGAGTAATTGGCACACCAATCACTTCAAGCGGAATATTTAAGTCACGAACAAATTGACGAATCACTGCCAACTGCTGGAAATCTTTTTGACCAAAGAAAGCAAAATTCGGTTGAACAATATTAAATAATTTAGTGACAACCACAGCAACACCGTCAAAATGGCCTGGGCGCTGTAAACCACATAGGTCATTGGTGATATCACTCACTGCAATATTGGTCAGGCGTGGCTTATTACCATACATTTGCTCTACGGTCGGTGCAAACACGATATCGCAGCCCACTTCAGCAAGTAAATGCTGATCTTGTTCTAAAGTACGTGGGTAGCTATCGAAGTCCTCATTTGGGCCAAACTGAATAGGGTTAACAAAAATACTGACCACGACCACATCGCAAAGTTTACGAGCTTCACGTACCAAGTTCAGATGACCTTCGTGCAAGTTCCCCATTGTTGGAACAAAGCCAATAATTTTGCGTGCAGCGCGCGCTGGATTAAGTGAAGCGCTTAAACCCTGGATCGTAGTTTCAGTTTTCATGTATTACAACTCAATCTGGAATGTATGTTCTGGTGCTGGGAATGTGCCATCGAGCACAGCTGCGTGATACGCTTTAAACGCATCCACAATTGCAGTTTCACCTGCTTGTTCTTTCATAAAATTACGGACAAATTTAGCGACATGGCTAAATGTGAGCCCTAACATATCTTGTTGAACCAATACTTGTGCATCAGTTTCTGCGCCTGCACCAATCCCAATTACTGGCGTATTCGGGAACAATGCACTGATTTCTTTGCCGACTTGTGCTGGAACACATTCAAGCAGCAACATCGCTGCACCTGCATCAACCACCGCCTGACAATCTGCAATGAGTTTGTCCGCAGTTTCACGTGTACGCGCTTGAACTTTATAGCCACCAAAAACGTGTACAGACTGAGGAGTTAAACCTAGATGTACACAGACTGGAATACCGTTACGAGTTAGAATTTCCACTGTTTCTGCCAACCAAGCACCGCCCTCTAATTTGACCATTTGTGCGCCAGCTTGCATGACGGTTTTTGAGTTCTGTAACGCATCATTTAAAGTGGCATAAGTCATAAATGGTAAATCAGCCAAAATAAACGCATGTTTATTGCCACGACGTACCGCTGCAGTGTGATATGCCATATCTTCAACCGTAACAGGTAAAGTTGAATCACATCCTTGAATGGTCATTCCTAATGAATCGCCAATTAAAATACTATCAACTTCAGCAACTTCCATTGCTTTCGCCATGCTTGCATCGTAACAAGTCAGGCAGGAGAATTTGCGCCCTTCGGCTTTACGTTTTTTTAAGTCACTTAGACTAATCATTTCAATATTCCTCGGATGACGACTTTCACAAGTGGTCTTTCAATACTAAATATTCGCCCAATTCCCAGCATCCAAAACTGTTAAGTTTGGATTATCCAAGATGGCTAAACTTTTTAATAATTGTCCTTTAATCACTAGATTTGGATCGATATCAAGCAATGGTCGCAATACAAAATCACGCTCTAACACACCCACATGTGGAACCGTTAGACGTTCATTTTGAATCTGCTCATCACCATAAATTAACAAATCTAAATCTAATGTCCGTTCGCCCCAATGACGTAGACGAACACGACCCGACTCTTGTTCAAAGCGCTGTAATTCATCCAATAAGGCCAATGGCGCTAAATCAGTCTGAAGTTGTACAGCAGCATTTAAATAATTTGGTTGATCTTGCGGTCCCATCGGTGGACTTTGGTACAACTGGGACACTTGAAGCGGCCCCAGAGTTGCAAGTTTATGTACTGCTTCAGTCAAAATCTGAAGCGAGTCACCTAAATTACTCCCCAATCCAATATACGTCTTAATCATTGAGTTGGCCCAAAAATCACTTGGCTCAAATCCCTTTTCACACGACGACGCTTCATAATTGGATGATCTGCCCCAATTTCACCACTCGCAGAAGCAGCAACAACAGAAACAGTACGCTCATGCGCACTCACTTTCGGCTTACGTTGACGACGATTACGTGGCTCAGGCTCATTTACCAAAGGTTCAATTTCAGTTTGCTGTTGAGCATTTTTTGGCTCAACCTCATCTTGACTCGCTTTGCGTCGATTTTTCGCACGTTGGCGGTTATATTGGCTAATGGCACGTTCTTTCTCATCCGTACTCATTTGCTGATATTCATCCCACCACAAGCCCATACCTTGTGTGCTGTCATCACCTGATTTTTCGCGCAACAACAAGAAGTCAAAACCTGCACGGAAACGCGCATGGCCAGAAAGTGCTTCAATTTGTTGTGGTTTTGGATTTAACAAACGAGTTTGCATTTCCCAAACTTCACGAATAAATGTTTCAGCAAAACGTGGGATAATGGTACGTGTTGCTTGACGTTTTAACACGTCTAGACCAGCTTGCGCACGGGCTTCAGCAGGTACCATGCCTTTATTTAAATAAAATTGGCAACGCTCTTGGAAAGGAATCCATAACAACACTGCATAGAAAAATGCAGGGTTAATGGTCTTCCCTATCGAGATTCGTTGATCGGTATTTTTTGCTGCCAATTCAATAAATGCATTCACATCTGGTTTGATATCTGCAAATAATTGATGCCAAATACCAAAATCAATCAGCATCGGAAGTACACGCTTCAAATGCCCCATCGTGAATAATTTTTGCGATTCATCATATAGACGATGTGGAGAGACATCACGCAGTAATTGAGTTAATTCAGGTGTAAATACATCCAAAATTTTCTCATCAATACTAAAATTCAGTTTTGCCGCAAAACGTAGAGTTCGAAGCATCCGAACCGGATCTTCTTCAAATCGTAATTGCGGATCGCCCAATAAACGTAATGTCTTATGTTTGATATCATCAACTGCATTACAAAAATCAAGCACAATGCCTTTGCGTGGTTGGTAATACATGGCATTGATAGAAAAATCACGGCGGGCAAAGTCTTGTTCAATCGTGCCCCAATTATTGTCGCGTAAAATCATCCCAGCTGCTGAGGTAACAGCCTTTTTCGGTGGCGCACGGAAAGTTGCAACTTCAATTAGTTCACGGCCTGAGTAGACATGAGCAAGCTCAAAACGACGGCCAATAATTCGGCAACGTCGTCCAAAGACTTCTTTCACTTGGGCTGGAGTCGCATTGGTAACAGCATCAAAATCTTTAGGTGCATGACCAAGCATGAGGTCACGGACACCGCCCCCAACGATATAAGCTTCATAGCCTGCCTTATTTAAGGCATCAATCACATCTAAAATGGAAGAAGGTAATTGTGCGGTTGATAAACCACATTTTGACGCGCGCAAAGTTTGCAAAAGACGCTGTCTCCTACGTCTGAACGTAAAATTCTTAAGATGTTGCTAATGATATCTCTAACACAATCAAAGGGCAATTTGATTCTCCCTCTGTTGGATTCAAAGCTTAATAGATTTACAAAGTTTTCAGTTGGCTTAGAGTGCCATTCTAGCTTTATTTTTGGCAAATAAAGCTGGCCCAATCCCCTTCACCAACTGAATATCTTCAATGGTTTTAAATTTTCCATTTTTAGTGCGGTATTCCACAATGGCTTCAGCTTTTTTTGACCGATACCGTTCAATGATTGCAACTCTGCTACTGAGGCCGTATTAATACGGATTTGATTGGCTTGAGAACTCGCTGATAATGCAGGCCGTGCTAAATAATGATTGGCTGACTGTGTCGCTGATTGCTTTTGAGTTGAATGTTGCTGATGCTTTATAACACCCGCTTTTTTGAGTTGCTGATCTTGTGATTGCTGCAAGGCTTTCCACTCGGCATAACCCGAATTACTTTCGGCATAACCAAATGGTGAAAACAAGACAGCAATACACATCAAATAAAATACTTCAATCTTGAGTTTTTTTCTCATAATTAGCCTGTTGTTTTAAGTATAATTTCGCTTGCTCCCAAAGCTGATCCATTTCAGCCAAAGACAAGTCTTCTATATTTTTTTGTTGTAATTCGGCTTGTTGCTCAATATAAGCAAATCGACTTCTAAACTTGTGAATCGTACTCAGTAGTGCCATTTCACTCGAAACGCCTATCTTACGGCCAACATTGACCAGTGAAAATAAGCAATCTCCAAATTCATCGAATATTTCGTCGGAATTTTGCAATTTTAAAGCATCTTTCAACTCTCCCAGTTCTTCTTCAAGCTTGCCATAAGCACCATCAATATCTGCAAAATCAAAACCAATTTTTGCTACATTTTTTTGAATTGCATCTGCTTGTGACAACGCGGGTGCATGTTTTATTTCACTTAATCTAGATTGAGGTTTGCCTTTCTTTTCTTGTAACTTTATTTGCTGCCAAAGTGTTGCAACATCTTCGGCACTTAACGCTGAAAATTGTTCTGCTTGAAAAACATGTGGATGGCGACGAATTAATTTATCCGTAATGGCTTGTACGACATCATGAAAATCAAAAGCCCCTTGTTCACTGTACATCTGTGACTGGAAAACCACTTGTAGTAATAAATCCCCAAGTTCATCTTTTACATCATTGACCTGCCCAGAACGTACAGCAGCTTCGACCTCATAAGCTTCTTCTATTGCATAGCGTGTCAAGCTTTCTGGCGTTTGTTGCTGATCCCATGGACATTGTTCACGAAGTTGTTTCATTACCGCCAATAACTGTTCCATGTGGACACTCACTTTTTTACTCACCAGTACATGTATTCATTCAGTTTTGTTTGCTATGCTCAAAAATCACTCAAGGATTTAGCAAAATAACTAGGAGCAGAATAACATGCAAAGTATTTTTATTAGTGGTGCTGCACAAGGAATTGGCGCAGCAATTGCTCGCTTATTTCATCAGCAAGGTTATAAAGTTGGGATATACGATATTAATGGCAGCCAAGCCCAACAAGTTGCAAATGAGTTAGGAAAAAATACCAAAGCTGGTCAGTTAGATGTAACTAATCCTGAGCAATGGCTGACCGCTCTCAAAGAATTTGAAATATGGGCCGGCAGTATTAACATCTTAGTGAATAATGCTGGGGTTTTATATTCAGGTGCTTTTGAACACACAGATTTAGCAGACCACCACAAAACCATTGATATCAATATTAAAGGGGTGATCAATGGTTGTTATACCGCTCTTCCCTTTTTAAAACGTGCTGGATTTGCCCGAGTTATTAACTTGTCGTCTGCGTCCGCAATTTATGGACAAGCAGACCTTGCAAGCTACTCAACTTCTAAATTTGCAGTTAGAGGCTTCACCGAAAGCTTAGATATAGAATGGCAAAAGCATGGGATTCGTGTATTAGATGTTATGCCGCTATTTGTCCAAACAGCCATGGTCAAAGATATGGATGCACAAAGTATCAAGAAAATGGGGGTGAATTTAAGTGCTCAAGATGTGGCTGCACAAATTTATACTTTAGCCAATCTCAAAGAAAATGCCTTTACACCAACACACACGCCAGTAGGTGCTAAAGCCAAATTTTTATTCCATTTATCTCGCTTCAGTCCGCAGTTTGTAAACCGTTTGAGCAACCTATTTATTGCCAAATAGAATCGAAAAAATTGATGATTTTCAAGAAACATGAAGAATACGCCAATTACATAACTTTACATTTTTGTCACATTTAAACAGGAAAAAGTAACTTTTTTTGCCTAATATTCGACCGTCCTTTACATAGGACTTTTATTTTCTAACAAAAAAAGTGAAATTATTCATGAAAAAATTACTTGTACTTGCAACTGCAACAACTATTTCTATTTCTGCTTTTGCAACTACGCAATTCGCATCTTCAGAATTAAAAGCGATGGACTGCGCTACACTTGCAGTTGAAAAAGCAAATTCAAAACGCGCAATCGAAGCTGCTGACAAAAACATTGCAAACATCCAAGCATCTGCTCAAGCACCTGGCAAATCTTTAAGTAAATTTGCTGGTTTAGCTGGTGGCGCATTGGCAGCATTTGGTGGTAACTCTGAAAAAGCAGCGCGTGCGGGTAACATTGCAAACAGCTTGGCTGGTGAGCAAGATACTTCTGAAGCAGCTAACCTTGATATTCAACAAGCCAATAAATCTGCTGCTCAAGCAAACTTAGACAACATTGGTATCTACCAAGGTTCTAAAAAATGCAAAATCTAATCTAAACAGGATTTAGATTAGATTTGAAAAAACCTTGTTCAGCCAGAGCAAGGTTTTTTTATGGCGAAAATTTCAATTCAATTTTTGGAAAATTGAAACCTTTGCAATTCAGTGAGCTTGACCAAGCAACAGTCAGCATTACCTGTGCTAACTGAATATTTTGATAAGCAAATACACCCAATTGAGGATGATGACAAATACCGCCATTTTGTGTCGCATGACACTGTGTATTCAGCTCGGTCAAATTCAATCGAATGCCTAAACCAGATGCTTTAAGCACAGCCTCTTTGGTTGTCCATACTTTAAACCAATAGTGTGGATCAAAATCGATACTTTCCCATTGTTTCATTTCCTCAGGGTGAAAGATGTGCTGCGCCATTTGTTCAAAGCGTACTTTTCGATTTAAGTCCTCTATATCGACACCCAAATTTGCCATTTTTTGGCTACTGGCCAAAACATAATGCTGCTGACTATGGCTATGGTTGAAATGAAAATTAGGGAAATGACTAAGATAAGGCTTACCAAATTCAGTTTTGGCAAAATCTGAGCTTTTAATTTCACTATGCAGCTTTAGGGTGAGTAATTGATTTCGATATTGATAGATCGCTTGTTTACGATGCTCAATCAGTTCTTTTCGTGTTAAACCATGAGTCAGAGGAACAATATCGTTCAGCGAACTAAAATCCAAAACTATATTCGCCATGACACTCTTGCCCCTTCTGATTATGACTTGCCTTATTTACGGTCTAGTTTACTACATCAAAATATTCAGATTAAAATGAAGCATGACTTAAATATTAAAAACAGCTAAATAGCAAACCAAAATTCTTTATAAAAAATTAAATATAATGTTTATTTTCAAATATTTATTTTAAATATAATTTTATTTAGATACAATACTCTAGTTTTTTTAAATACGATTTATTTAAATATATAGGGGTTTATAAAATGCTAAGAAAATTATTATTCGTATGTACGGTGAGTGCTTTAACGTTCAATGCACACGCAGGCCTATTAGATGCTGCAGTTGCGGTGATGGGTGCACAAAATGGCGCAATTATGGACCAAGCTGAAGCGCGTATGAATCAAAGCCGTGCTCAAGCAGCAAGTGCCGTAGCACAAGCCGATCGTGGATATGCATCCAATTTTAATCAAGCGAGCAATAGCAACAACAGTGTATATAGCACGAGCTACTTAAAAACTTTAGATTGCACCGACCTTGCTGTAGAAAAGAAAACATTTGAACGCACCGTAGAAGCATCTGAATTAGCTGCGAGCCAAGCTACTGCTCAGCAAAATAATAAAATTTCAAAATGGGCTGGACTGGCTGGAAATACCTTGTCTGCTTTTGCAGGTCAATCTGAAACTGCGGGACGTATGGGACAATTGGCAACCGCATTTTCTGGCAACAAAAATGTTCAAACAGATGCTGCAACAGCACAGCAAACCTTAGAAGTCGCGCGTGCGAATTTAGACAATATTGAAATCTATCGCCAAGCCAAAAAATGTAAAATCTAAAAAAATTAAATATTAAACATAAAAAAGCCCATCCTGTGATGGGCTTTTTTTAGAAATTTAGCAGTAATTAACGTTTAAATTTCTTCTCAGCTTTCTTAAACTTCTGAACATAGCGACGTTTACGCGCTGCCGTACGTTCATCCATTTGAGACTTACGACCTTCAAATGGGTTATCTGAAGTTTTAAATTCGATGCGTACTGGAGTCCCTTCAAGTTTATACACTTTACGGAATACGTTTTCTAAATAACGACGATAATCCGCAGGCGTTTTATCAACCTTGTTACCGTGTACAACAATCGTTGGCGGGTTTTGTCCACCCATATGAGCATAACGCATTTTAATACGACGACCACCCACCATTGGTGGTTGATGCGCTTCAGTTGCATCATTCAAAATTTGCGTAATCTTCGCAGGCGACACTTTCAAGTGCGAAGAATCATAAGCACGGTGAATTGATGGGTAAAGATCACCTACACCTGTACCATGCAATGCAGAAATTAAGTGAATTTTTGCCCAAGGAATAAAGTCAAAACGACGATCAACATCCAACTTACATTGTTTACGATCATATTCAGACATGTTGTCCCATTTGTTGATCGCAATTACCATGGCACGCCCTGCTTCCAGTGCATAACCAATCAAATGTAAATCTTGCTCAACAATACCGTCACGCGCATCCACTACAATCACAACAACATGGGCATCTTTCATCGCTTGTAAAGTTTTCACAATTGAGAACTTCTCAATCATTTCATCAACTTTACCCTTACGACGCACACCTGCTGTGTCAATTAAAGTGTACTTACGACCGTCACGTTCAAACGGAATATAAATCGAGTCACGTGTTGTACCCGGTTGGTCAAATGCGACCACACGGTCTTCGCCCAGCAAGCGGTTTACGAGTGTCGATTTACCCACGTTTGGACGACCAATGACCGCTAAACGTAAGCCTGTATCTTGGTCATGTAAATCTGGATTTTCATCTTCAGGGACATCAGCCAATACTTCTTCAAGCATTTGCTGTACACCACGACCATGACTCGCTGCAACTTGTAAAGGCTCGCCCATACCAAGTTTAAAGAATTCAACCAAAGCAGCTTCAGCGTGTACGCCATCTACTTTGTTGGCAACCAAAAATACTTTTTTACCTAAAGTACGTAAGTCACGCGCAATTTGTTCATCAGATGCCAAAAGACCAGCACGTGCATCGACAACAAAAACAATGATGTCTGCTTCATGGATCGCAGTTTTTGACTGTTCTGCCATGTATGAATCGATACCACCTTCAGCTTCACCAATACCACCAGTATCGACAACAATGAAGGATTTATTTTGATAGGTCGCATCACCATATTTACGGTCACGAGTCAGACCGGCAAAATCAGCAACGAGAGCATCACGGCTCTTGGTAATCTGGTTAAATAACGTTGATTTTCCGACGTTCGGACGACCAATGAGCGCAATTACGGGTTTCATAGATTAACCTTTATTCCAGATCAGCCAGTTAGGTCTGGTCTGAACATCAGAAAGCTTAGGAAGAATGGAATTAGGATAAATGCCTAAAATAAATAAAAAACACGGGGCATTGACTGTTCAATCCCCCGCGTTCAAAAATACGGTTTGGCTTATTTTAACATAAGCCGCAGAAAAATTAACGATTCTGCCAAATGCTTAATGCACCCTTACGTGTAGAGACATAAAGTTGATTGTCAATCACACGTAATGTACGAACTTCACCACTGGTTTTAGAGCGTCCAACCAACTCACCTGTCGCAGGATTTAATAAGTGCAAGACACCATCTAAATCGCCAACCACTAGGTCTTGACCAAGCATCACGGGGTTACTCAAATTACGATTAAGTAATTGGTCATTTTCCCACAATTTTTGACCCGATGTAATTTCGTAGGCCACAATTTTACCATCAGTCTGAGCAACGAACACGCCATTACCAACAACTTCTGGGCGTTGAATACTGCTTGCGTCATTACTCCAAATGACTTGCTGGGTTGCCAAGTCTAATGCAGTCACTTGACCTTGATAGCTTGTAGTAATTAAGAATTGACCAGCAACAGTCGGTTCACCATCAATATCAATTAGACGTTGAATATCAGAACGACCATCGGACACTGCAACACGACGTTGTAATTTTGGCACACCGCTAATTGCATCAATCACATAGATATACGCATTTGATGAAGCAATTAAAATATTACGTGCATCAAGTGCAACTGGTGCCGCCATGCCACGTAAGCTAAATTGCACGTTTGGCAAACTGTAAGTCCAAGTTTGGTGACCTGTCGCAACTTCATTCGCATAAACAGTACCATCATTGGTCACAGAGATAACACGACCCGCTTGAATAAGTGATGGTGAAAGTAGTGCACCTGTTAATTGTACAACCCACTTTTGCTCACCTGTTGCTTGATCCAAAGCGAACAGTTGACCTTTGGCATTACCCACAACAACAATACCATCAGCTGCCTCTACACCAGCAGTTAAGCCAGATTTAGAAACTTTTTTCTGCCACAGACGCTGTTTGCCATTAAATGCTTCAACTTCACCGTTTGGATTTACGGTAAAAACGACACCTTGATCAACATCCATACGTAAACGCAGTGGATCTGCTTCATCAGTCGACGCAACACTGTTAGAAAATACAGGGACTAAAGTTTTTGCCTGCACTAATTTCGGTAGCGGATTTGGTTTTACTTTTTCTACTTTTCCTTTGCTGGCACAACCAGTCAAAGCAAGTGTTAAAACTGTCAGCGCACAGGTAATTTTGTATTTTCTATTCATTCAGTTGCTTCCACTTGTGTATCTATAATTGGACGTTCAATTTCAGGATCATCAACTAAAACGCCTACACTTTCGAGTTTAATTTGTAAAATTTGACGTTCTTCTTGACGTTCAACCAAAGCATCCCATGCACTTTGGTAAACTTTTTTTGCATTTTCGATATCATTTTTTGCAACATAAATGTCGCCGCGAGCTTCATCAGCTGTCGCTGTAAATGCAGGTTCTTTTACAGCCTCTAATGTTTTTAAAGCTTCATCATATTTCTTTTGAGCCAATTGCGCATAAGCTAAACGCAATTTAACCAATTGAATTAAGCCTGCATCATCAACTTTAGAGTTTTCAACTTTCTTCAAAGCTTTTTCAGCATTTGCATAATCAGCTTTATCATAAGCTAATTTCGCCATAAGCAATTGAGTTTGAATGGCTTGTGGCGAGTCAGGTGCTTCTTTCACAATTTTGTCTGCAGTAGCAGAGAGTTGTGTGAACGCATCACCTGTCGCCGTTTGCGCATCATCCATCAATTGTTGCACTTTGGCTGTTTGCATTTGCGATTCAGCCAAAGTTTTCTTCTGCCAGTATTCCCATCCGAAAAAGGCAATTAACGCAATTAAAATGCCGCTAACAATGGCAGAGCCATATTTTTTAGCAAACGATTTTAAACTATCAAGTTGTGCTTCATCACTCAATGCGCTCATGAAATTACCCTTTTCCTTATGTTATATGGCTTATTTTGAAGAAATTTTTTCGATGATGAATGTAACAAATTCTGCCACATTTACTTCATGCTGTTCAGCAATAGCAAGCTCTTTCACCAAAACTTGACTCGCTGCTTGTTCACGTTCACCAAAGATCACCGCAAATAAAGCACCGGCTTGGTCTGCTTTTTTCATTTGTGATTTCATTGAACCTTGCGAACCAACTTTGAGGCGAATATTACTACCAGCTGCTTCAAGCTGGTCACGGATCTGTTCTGCAAGCACTAAGGCTTTGCCTTGCGTTACAGGATCAGATACCAAGAACAATTCACAGTCACGTACTGGCGTGTTGTCTTCAACTTGCTCTAGAAGTAGAAGTAAGCGCTCCATACCCATCGCAAAGCCAACCGCAGGTACAGATTGATCTGCTTTACCTTTTAATTGCCCCACTAAACCGTCATAACGACCACCCGCACAGACTGTCCCTTGAGAACCTAAGTGTGTTGTCGTCCATTCAAAAACGGTTTTGTTGTAGTAATCGAGACCACGAACCAATTTTTGATTAATGACAAAACTTACACCCGCCTCAGTGAGGTACTGTTGCAATTGCGCAAAATGCGCCAACGTTTCTTCACCCATGAAGTCGTGAAGTTTTGGTGCATTTTCTAGAATGCTCTGAGTTTTAGTATCTTTCGAATCCAAAATACGCAGCGGATTTGTAGTCAAACGGCGCTGAGAATCTTCATCTAAATCTGCTTTATGAGATTCTAAGAATTCAACCAATGCAGCACGGTAGTTAGCACGTTCTTCAGACTCACCCAAGGTATTGAGTTCAAGCTGAACTTTATCTGCCACACCCATGCGTTTCCACAAACGTGCTGTCATCAAAATCAATTCAGCATCTTGATCTGGAGTTGCCACACCAAAGGTTTCTACACCAAACTGATGGAACTGACGGTAACGGCCTTTTTGTGGTTTTTCATAACGGAACATTGGGCCAACATACCACACGCGCGGTGTCGCGCCACGAAGCAGGTTATGCTCAAGCATTGCACGTACACAACCTGCAGTCCCTTCTGGACGCAGCGTTAACGATTCTGGAGGATTACCCTTATCCAAGAAGGTGTACATTTCTTTTTCAACGATGTCTGTTGCATCACCAATTGAACGTTTGAACAGATTTGTTTGCTCAACAATCGGCAAACGAATTTGTTGATAACCATAAGCATCCATTAAAGATGCTAAATGTTGTTCAAGACGTCTCCACGCAGGCGTTTGCGTCGGGAGAATATCGTTAAAACCTTTAATTGCGACAATTGAACTCATGATCTACTCAGAAAAACTTGTGCGAATAATCTCTTTTGCTTTAGCGTCTTCAATATCGCTAACACGTTGACGAACCATCGCTTCGATTTCGTCAACCAACTGATTTGTGTCAATTAAATGGCTCTTTTCACCATTACGATACACCAGTGAACGTGGACTTGCACCTACTACACCGATATCCGCTTCTTTGGCTTCACCTGGACCATTCACTTTACAGCCAATCACAGATACATCCATCGGAACACGAACATCTTCAAGACGCTCTTCCAATGTTTGCATCACTTTAATCACGTTAAATTCTTGACGTGAACAGCTCGGGCAAGCAATAAAATTGATGCCGTTTGAGCGTAGCCCCAATGATTTTAGAATATCAAAACCAATTTTAATTTCTTCTTCAGGCTCTGCTGCTAATGAAATACGCATGGTGTCACCAATGCCTTCCATCAACAAACCACCTAAAGCGATCGCAGACTTGACTGAACCTGTACGGTAAACACCCGCTTCTGTCACACCCAAATGTAATGGATTATCAATTTGTGCAGACAATAAACGATAGGCATCCATAGTTAAAAACACATTTGATGCTTTTACAGATACTTTAAATTCATGGAAATTTAAGCGATCTAAAATATCAATATGGCGCATTGCAGATTCAAGTAGCGCTTGACCTGTCGGCTCACCATATTTCTTTTGAATGTCTTTTTCTAAAGAACCGGCATTTACACCAATACGCATCGAAATGTCATTGTGTTTTGCAGCGGCAACCACTTCACGAATTTTTGCTTCAGAACCAATATTGCCAGGGTTGATGCGTAAACAATCTGCACCCAAATCTGCAACACGCAGTGCAATTTTATAATCAAAATGAATGTCCGCAACGAGTGGTACTTGCACACGCTTACGAATTTCACCAAATGCTTCAGCAGCTTCCATACTTGGCACTGAAACACGCATGATGTCTGCGCCAACGTCAACACAACGCTGAATCTGAGCAACAGTCGCATCTACATCACAGGTTTCTGTGTTGGTCATACTTTGAATGCTGATCGGCGCATCACCACCGACATAGACCGAGCCAACTTTTATTTTACGTGTTGGGCGGCGTTTAATTGGATTTTCAATCATGATTCAGTCTGCTCTGCTGTCCCTTAACGTGATAAACGGAATTCTGCTTTGCCGTTTACAGTGTATGGTGACAATGAAATACTTTCATTATTTAAACTTAATGACACCGCTGTAGCGTCATCCAAACGGATTTGGAATGGTGTTTCTCCATTTAAATTTAAAGTCGAAGCCTGACGACCTGTCGCAAGTACTTTACCTGTCGAATCTACAATATGAACCGAGGTAGGACGATTAAAAGTTAAAGTTAACTGATCGCCTGACACTGCAGAACCACCATCCATATTTAAGACTTGAACTTCTGAGCTTGCATCTTGCGCTACAGCATCTTCATTACTGCTATCCGATGACATCCCTTGCACAGCAGCCACAATTAATCCAATCACGACTAGCACTGCCAATGCAATTAAGCCGCGCTTTAACCATTTGCGGTTGCGGTCACGATTAGAACCCGGCAATTTACCCATAATTTTAATCGGTGAATTGTTGAGTGCATGGTTTGGCAATAAACCCGTATCGTTGGCATAAATATCATCAAAACGCTGAATGATATTGGTCGCATCTACTTTCAAATATTTTGCATAGGTACGGTAGTAACCTTTGATAAAGGTTGCTTCTGGCAAAGACTTATAGTCGTCCTGCTCAAGTGCGGTCAACGTTTTAATTGGAATATTGAGTTCTGACGAAACAGCGTCAAGTTCCAGCTTTTGTGTAATACGTACTTGACGTAAATACTCACCCGGGCGCTGTACATTTCCTAATGCATTTGGAGCGACGCTCGAACCATTCGATTGCGGTGAATTAGGATTTACTTCCATACGGCCTCAGTACTGTACTGTAATTGCAAATAGCGTTGGTATTCAGGACTTTCTGGGAACAAAGCACGCATCTGGTTCACCAGTACCTGCATACCCAAATTGTCGCCATTGGCACGAGCTGTGCGAATGCCAATCCAAAGTGCGCGAGCACCTTGGTTTTTCTGACCCACTGCACGAACAAATTGTTCATACATTTGTGTTGCAGCAGGGAATTGCTGATTCAAATAAAAAATTTCAGACAACTCTAACATTGAAACATAAGAATCACGATTAGCCTGTAAAGCTTGTTTGAATGATTTTTCAGCATTCGCTACATCGCCCACTTTCAGGTAAATACGACCTAAATTTTCCAATGCTTTGAAACGTTGCTCATAGCCAAGTGTAGACCCAGCAATCGACAACTGTTCAATCGCGTCATTATAGCGCTCAACTTGATATAAGTACGTACCGTAGTTGTTACGTGCTTGCGAATTTTTTGAGTCAGCTGAGATCGCCCGCTTAAAATAACTGTCTGCTTTTTCTAGATTCTCTTTACTGCCTTCTTGTTGCAGCAAGACACCCATCATCATATTGGCCTGTGAATCACGTGAATTCACTTCTAATGCTTGGTCTAGGGCACGCTTTGCAGCATCCAAGTCACCAGATTTTAGATGTTCAACAGCCAATTGAGTTCGAATCTTTACAGCTTTTTCCGGGTCTTTCTTACCCACATCAGGGGTTTGACACGCACTTAATGCTAAAACCGATGCACATAAAGATGAAACGAAAGCAAACTTATAGGTTAACTTCTTCAATTGGCTGCCTCTTTATTATCCTTGTGAGCGCAGAATCTCATTTTGCTGCGCAACTTTCTTTTTCCATTGCTCCGCACGACGTGTACGGTCAGCAACTTGCCCCACTAATTGTCCACACGCAGCATCAATATCATCACCACGTGTCTGACGAATCGTACACACAAAACCGGCATCAGACAAAGTTTTTTGGAAAGAAATAATACGGTTACGGCTTGAACGACCGTATGGTGCGTGCGGGAACGGGTTAAATGGAATTAAATTAATTTTGCTTGGTAAATTTTTCAACAGCTTTAACATTTGCTGAGCATGTTCAGGATGATCGTTCACACCATCCAACATAACATACTCAATGGTCACGTGTTTACGTGAACTTTCATTGCCGTCTTTGGCAATATAACGCTGACATGCCGCAATCAATTGTTCTAATGGATATTTCTTATTAATTGGAACAAGTTCGTTACGTAATTCGTCATTTGGTGCATGTAGGGAAATTGCCAAAGCCACATCAATATCTTGCGCCAATTGATCAATCTTAGGCACTACACCTGAAGTTGACAACGTTACACGACGTTTAGACATGCCGTATGCAAAATCATCCAACATGATGCGCATCGAGTTTAATACCGCATCATAGTTCAGTAATGGTTCACCCATGCCCATCATCACGACGTTGGTCACTGAACGTTCACGCTCAAGCACAGGCACCTCTTCCATGTAAGAATAGTTTGCCATCCACAACTGACCAATGATTTCAGCTTGGCTTAAATCTCGTTGGAAGCCTTGTTTACCTGTAGAACAGAATGAACAATCCAGTGCACAACCGACTTGTGAAGAAATACACAAAGTTTTACGTGCGCCAGTTTTATCTTCAGCAGGAATCAGTACGGTTTCAACCAATGAGCCCGCGCCATCACCCACGCGGAATACCCATTTACGGGTACCATCTTTAGAATAGTTTTTATGCACCACTTCAGGCGCTTTAATTTCACAAATTTTTTCCAGTTTTTCACGTAGTTTGCCTGAGATATTGGTCATCTCAGCAAAATCGGTCACGAAAAATTGGTGAATCCATTTCATCACCTGCCCTGCGCGGAACTTCTTCTCCCCCATTTCTTCGAAGAATTTTTCCATTTGCTGACGTGACATGCCCAGTAAATTCACTTTCTCTACAGTATTTTGCTGTGTCGGAGCGGATGGAGATTGTTGCTGTGCATCAGAAACAGCTGATGTAGCGACTACTTCAGTACTCATGTGTAATTACCTAAACCATGTCTAAAGATAAAAAGGAGATGCTCAGTATTTGAGCGAAGGATTATTCAGGGAATAAAAAAACCAGACAAGCAGTATACCACTTATCTGGTTTGAATACTTCGAATTAACGAGTACGTGGAGCGATCTCAGTTTGAGCGAAGAAGTAGTTAACTTCACGATCAGCAGATGCTACAGAGTCAGAACCGTGAGCAGCGTTTTCGTCGATGCTTACAGCGAAGTCTGCACGAATTGTACCAGGAGCAGCTTCTTTAGGGTTAGTTGCGCCAAGGATTTCACGGTGAGCAAGAACAGCGTTTTCGCCTTCAAGAACTGAAACAACAACTGGACCAGAAGTCATGAATGCAACTAGGTCACCAAAGAAACCACGTTCTTTGTGCTCAGCGTAGAAGCCTTCAGCTTCAGCTTGAGTCAAATGTTTCATTTTAGTTGCAACGATTTGAAGACCAGCTTTTTCAAAACGAGCGAAGATTTCACCGATGTTGTTTTTAGCAACTGCGTCTGGTTTTACGATAGATAAAGTACGTTCAATAGCCATGATTGGCTCCTTAAGTCAATTTGACGTGAAAATTTTGCCGCATTATACCGAATAATGCGCTATTTTCTGCTTTTGCGTTGCAAAAAAATTGCTTTTTTCGATATAGGGATTAACTTGCTTCGTCAATCCAGGCCATCTGAATTCCTTCTAGCAGTCCTTCAGTCGACTTTTCAGGGTCATCGCTAAAGTTAGGCAAGGCACAAACCCATGCATGTAGGTCTGTAAAACGAATCCATTGTGGATCAACATCAGGATGAGCTTCGTATAACTCAATTGCGATATCAATAGTATCTGTCCAGCGTAAACCCATGGGTCTTCCTAACATCGTATAAAGAATGATGCGACATTTTATCAAATTTCAGCAATCTGCCGTAAAAACAGTTTTTATTTTTTATTACCATATTTAACACAGGTGCTGAAATGCCTTTTACAACATTAAGCCAAACCATGGAGCACATACAATGATACTACTCCCCACGCTCGCTCCGATAATTGCCCCGACTGCGACATCACTCGGATAATGTAAGCCCAAAATCATACGAGAAAGTGCCACCAACAATGTAAATGGCAACATCAAGATTAATAAAAGCGGTTGGATATAACCCAATACCGTCGTTGCCATCACCGCATGTAATGTATGACCGGAAGGAAAACTGAAATGGTCAAGTGGACGCTCCCCTAGTCGAATCACTTGATGCACTTGATATGGACGTGGTCGTACCGTTTTCTTTTTTAATAACTTATATAATGTGGTACCAATCGAACCACCCAGCACCACATACAATATATGTAGGCTATAGGCAAAACCTTGTAGCAACCAAACAGCAAATAACATCACATACCAAAACAGACCATCGCCCAATCGGCTAATCATTTTAAAAAATTGTGCTACAGCTTGTTGGTGGGAGAAATGATTAAGATACAAACAACCTTTTAAGTCTAGGGACAGCATTCTTGTTTTTGCATTTTTTAAATTCATCGCTTTACTCCTATTTACAGTCTCATTCTCGACTGTGTTGAGGTCACGCTAGATGTCTCTTGTTATTTTCATCAGATTTTATTTAGCTTTGAATTTACTCTACTCATTTGACATATAAATGATGCTTTCATGACATTTTGATGAATGCTCTATAGTAGTGGCTTTTTTCACATGATCATCACCATTAAGCCACTAAAGTCTGTTCAACAACGTGATATAGCGCCTGTTCAAATTGTTGTACAGGATGCTGCCAACCCACTTTAGCAGCATCCTGTGCGGCACACATTCCCATTTGTTGTAAGGTTTTTCGACTAGGTAAGCCTTGTATATGCCGTATAAAATCATCTGTGCGTCCCAGTTCACTCAGCCAACCTGTATTTGAACGCACATGCACGCTTGCACAGGCAGCATTATAGGCAACGACTGGTAAACCACTCGCCATTGCCTCAAGCACCACATTTCCAAAAGTTTCCACTTGACTGGCAAACACAAATACATCAGCACTTGCGTAAGCTTCTGACAATGCTTGCCCGCTTAAACTCCCCATAAAAATGACATCTAATCCCATCGCTAACTGTTCCAACCGTTCACGATCAGGGCCATCCCCCACAATAACCAATTGGGTGAATTGATTACTTTTAACTTGCATGGAACGATATGCACTAATAAGCACATCCACTTCTTTTTCAGGTGACAAGCGACCCACATAAAGCATGACACGTGTATCTTCATCAACTTTCCATTGTTGCCTTAATGCTGTACTCAAATGTTGCGGAGAAAATCGCGTGTGATCCACCCCACGACCCACCACGACTAAGGGACAATCAAAACCGAGTGAGCGTAATGCTTTTGCCGTATCTTGACTCGGAACGCAGGTCAACTGGGTATTATTATGAAACCAACGTAAATAGTGCTGTACTGGCTTCATTAAAAAAGCCAAATCAAAGAATCGACTAAAATCATGAAACGCAGAATGAAAACCGCTAGAGACAGGTATTTTTTGCGCTTGCGCTACATATTGAGCCGTTAATCCAAGCGGCCCTTCTGTCACGATATGCACAATATCAGGCTGAAAAGAGGCTATCGCTTTTTGTATTTTTTTATATTGCGGCATACCAAACTGCATATCTGCATATTTTGGAATACTTTTTGCCCAAACCAAGCATTCTTGATTCGCTTTAAACTCATCAGATATATTTTTTTGCTCGGGACGTATCAACTGAATTTGATGACCTAATCCCTGCAAACCTTTACATAGCTGTAAAAGTGAATGGGCTACTCCATTAATTTCAGGCGCCCAAGTTTCAGTGACCAAGGTGATTTTTAATTTTGATCGGTAAGAACGTTCCAATACCGCGAGGTCATTTACTCGATCTTGTTTGGCCTTAGGTTTAAAGTAAAATTTAAAGGGTTCAGAAAAATTATCTGGTTTTAATAATCTGCTTTTTACTGAACTTACCATAACTCACCAAGCTTTTATTTTTTTCAAGCTTAGCTGAGGTTTTTGACAATTTAATGATAATGCTTAGTACAAATCCTTCATTCATAAAATCTTTGGACCTTAGAACACCATATTTACAAATACCGTATCTTTATACTTGCCTGCTGGCGTTGTCGATGTCACTCGCTCAACAAGGCGGACTGCAACCACATAATCATTGCGCCCAGCACCTTGTTCCGTCGGTACATTCCAAATATTTTCCATTGCACCTGAAACAGTCATACGTGTTTTGAGTTTCACCATACCGTTATTCACAAAACTATTGCCTGATGAATCTTGCAAGTTACGACTATTAAAACGTATACGGTATTTATTTGAGCAATTTACACTAAAGCTACTCGCTGCCTGACTATTATAATAGTTAGCCAAACGCATATGTGACTCACTTACACGACCTAATTCACAGTAACTTGGTGCAGCAAATGACATCGTACTGAGACATACAGTCGAAACAAATATTAAACTTTTCATCCTAAAATCTCCTTATTTACACAGTAATGTCTTGAGTTCAGGCGTTTGGTTTTCTACTTTTTTAGGAACAACAAGGGTGGTCTGACAAGAGCGACCACCACTGGTTCTAACAGTCAATTTGTAGGTTCCGTCAACCAAGCCATATAACATCACTGTGCCATCTGTACCAATTGGATAAATATCTGCTTCCGGCGTATCAATTGAGACCTCACTGCCGGCAATAAAGGTATTGCCCTGTTCATCCAATATTTTGACTAAAACTTGTTGCGTATCGAAAATTGGGAAATTAATGGTATAGCCACGCTGCCTTAGTGCGACTAACCGGTGTGCTGCATTTGGAACTTTGCTTTCAATGGGTAATTGATTTTCATCAAATGAAATATCGTAATTAATATAAGGAACAATATCGTGAACAAAGGCATAACCATTTTTGTTGGTTTTCGCAACTGGCGACATAGAACGCATGACATCAATATCCTCACGCTCACCAACTTTCACAAGTGCAAATGCATTATCTACAAAACTAGTAAATGCATACTGCCCGCCAAGCCACACCAATGCACCGCGATAACCAGTCTGGAATGAATAATCACTATCACTCTTGATATAACTCATCATGAGGTCACCGACATCAGTCGACAAACCACCGTAAGTATTGAATGCAACCTCATCATTTCGATAATCTGCACCAATAGAATAGTTTGCACCATACTCACCAAAGGAATTTTGAATGTAACGTATACCACCCGATTTATTGGTTCCAACATCCGCTTGTACACGTTTACCGCCACCAAAATTATAAGACACAGAAAGAAAGGCACCCGAATCTTTAGAATCACCAAACTCTTGGGTAAGCGTCCGCTGAACCCCATGCCTATTTTTTAATTCGGTTCAGGTTTCCAGCAGTGTGGCAGTAACTCTTCAATCTGGGTCACTTTATGTGTCGGCAGCCTTTTCAGCACATCACTTAAATAGGCATACGGATCCAGCCCATTCAGCTTTGCTGACTGGATTAAAGTCATGATGTTTGCCGCTCGCTGACCACTACGCAGCGAACCTGCAAATAACCAGTTCTTACGTCCCAACGCCCAAGGCCGCACCTGGTTGTCGGGTAGTCAGACGCAGTTACCTACGTCCAACCCCCTAAGAACCGTGCATGCGAGTTTCCCAGCACACGGCTCAAGCCTCTGCTAAGGCGCCATTCGGCACCCGGTTATACATCGTTGACATT
>NZ_VOYM01000038.1:0-33103 GCF_013420285.1 Acinetobacter sp. YH01019 | reverse complement strand
ACAGCAGAATGCGTATATTGAACGCTATAATCGGACCATACGTTATAGTTGGCTGAGCAAGCATTTATTTGATACTTTGGATGAAGTACAAGATTATGCAACAAACTGGTTGTGGCATTACAACCATGAAAGACCACATCAAGCTAACAAAGGAAAGCCACCTCTAATGGCTGCTTAACCTCTACTTTTAACTTCGGTTATTTATGGGAGGATTACCATATAGACGAATTTTGAATAAATTTGACGAAAAAATATCGGATGGGAATGCTTAAGTCAAGTAATTATTTTTTTATTTTAAGCTATTGTTTTTACTATAATAAATTAATTGAGAAACGTTTATTTATTCATTATATCGTCCATTAATTTAATATTTGATTTTATATTTTTAATATCATTCTCCATAGTTTCTTTATGGTTAATAAAATATTTCTCTAATGTTTTATCATCCGATAATAATGATTCTAGAAACTCAATATTATTTTCTTTATCTTTAATTTGATCTAAAAATTCTGTTTTCTTTTTAGAAAAAATCTCTTCCAATTTTTGCTTCTTTGTTCGATTCCTGAGTTCATTCATACGTGGTGTTTCGGTATAAGAAAAAACATTTTTTCTTGATGTTTCATGATTAACTTCTAAATATTGAAATCGTATTAAAACTTTTAAACCAGAATACATCAAACGCTTGGTCTTATCATTTCTGTAGATCTGATTAATATTAAGTTTTTCCCAAAATTGTTTGGCTTCCCAATTTTGAATTTCATAGTTATCGAATAATTCTAAGAATTCGTGATACAACGGCAAATGTACAGGTCTCTTCATGTTCAGTCTTTTAGTCTTTTATTAAAAATGAGGATTATAGTCCGTGGATATTTAATCCTCAATTAGTGATATTTCTATTTTTTGAACAATTTATTTTAAATGTTAGAATTATCTATTGAGATTGGTCAATTAATACGCAAAAAAAGAAAAGAGAAAAAAATTACACAAGAAGCTTTAGCGTTACAGTGTGGTATTGACCGCAGTTATATCGGTCGCATTGAGCGTGGCGAAGTAAACCTTACTGTTGAAAAGCTGTATGAAATCGCCACCGCACTAGAAGTAGACATGAAAGAATTATTGCCATAATTTTTAGCGTTTTTTTCCAGTACCATATCCTCCAAATACAGTCCGACCACCAATTTTCATAGACGTGTTCTCTATCAAGTCAAATTCGTCACGGGGTTCTTTAGAGTATTTTTTGTATTTTTCTATATAGTCTTCTTCGATCTCTGCTTTATGTGATTTAATTTCAGGTAATGGCCCTTTGTAAGTTTTTAGAAACTCGCCAAACATTTGATAATTCTCGTCTAAAAGAGTATTACTCTTACTCTTCTTTAATTTGTTATCTTCGATAAAAAAGCATGTACCAGTTCTATATTCAAACCATCTTACTGCTTTTAGATATTCGGTCCCTTTCAATTTTGTGAAATCCAAAACTTGCATAATAGGCGTGCTATTACTGTGTTCTTTATAATGCATCGCAGCAAAGACTGCTATTTGATGAAATAGCGTGGAATGTAAGAATTTTTTATGATCCAAAAATGGAGCTAGTTCTGATTTGGATATTTCACTTACAGTTCTCAAAAGTTTCTGAAATCTGTCTTTGTTGCGTTTATATTCCTCACTTTTCATGCTCCTTCCTCTTTAGCGAATAGTTTATTTAATTTCTAATCTAGATGAATTTCTTGCATCTGTGAATAGGCTTTGTTGCACAAAGATTTCATAACTATATGATTTTAAAAGTTTTGATTATTTTTTGATCCAAAATTAAATTTATTTAAATCAGATGCTTACATATTTATGCAACAAAGCCGCTCTGTGATGACATCTGAAATTGCCCTATTAATATTGGTATAAAATTTAACCTCGCCTAAATAAAGATCTAATGTGCTCCCATTATAAACAACATGAACTGAATCAAACCCTTTAACAGTATCGTTTCTTGAGTCTTTAAAGAATATTTTAGAAATTGCAGGTGTTGTTTTAAAACATTGCCTTAAGATGATATGTAATATTAACTCACCAAACTCACCTCTACTCTGAAACTTATCAGTTTGATAAATTGATCTTGCTGCTTTTTGAAGCAATGCAACCGCATTATGCGCACTCATTGAACGCACTTCTTGATAATTCAAAGCAAACTCAGGCAACCATTGCATTACATGATTGGCAAACTGGGTTTCTCTCCATTCACCCAATTCGTATCCAGCACATACAGCAAGAAGGTTAGGATCTAAATCTGTTTTATGTATCCTTACTTCTAAAAAAGGCTCAGGCATTGCTAGTAAAGTTTGATTACCCATCATCTCGATATAATTTTATTATTCAATCGATTGCATAATACTTTACCTTATTTTCATATTGAACATTTTAAATACAAATTGATCATTTTTATTAATTTTATTAAGTATTAGGAAAATACCTGAGTTTGACCGAAAAGTTTTGGAAGTATTAAGACAACCACTGGAATCTAAAGAAATTGTCATTTCTAGAGCTTCAAGGCAAATCACCTTTCCAGCCAATTTCCAACTGATTGCGGCGATGAACCCCTGTCCTTGTGGCTATGCGTTTAACAATGATATTCGCTGCCAATGTTCAGCTGAACAGATTAAAAGATATCAAAACCGAATTTCTGGCCCGCTCTTAGATCGAATTGACTTACACATTGACGTACCACCCTTAGCGGCACAAGAACTACAAAACAGTCAAGCAGTTGAAAATTCAGCGACTGTTCGTGAACGTGTGATTACAGCTTATGAACGACAAATGAAGCGACAGAATGCGTTAAACATGAGTTTAAGTCCAAAACAGCTTGAGCAATATGCCATTCTTGATGACACAACGACTCGCATGTTTGAAATGGCACAGCAAAAATTGGATTTATCAGCACGTGCCTACCATCGGGTATTACGTGTGGCAAGGACCATTGCCGATTTAGCACAGAGTCCAGATATTCAAAGTACACATTTATCAGAAGCGCTTTCGTATCGGAGTCAAATACCGCAGCTATAAAAAAGCGACCGAATGGTCGCCTTTTTCAAAGATACGTATTATTAGAAGCTATATGCTAAACCTAGCACCGCTTTGTTTTTGAAATCTTCATCAAAACGACCATTCCCACCAAGAATATAATTGAAGCTTGCGGTTAAGCCTGTATCACCTAATGCTTTGCTTACACCCACGTCAAAATGGCGGAAGCTAAAACTTTCAGTTGAACCTTTAACGAAATCTCCATTTTTCTCATACGTATGTAAACCTAAAGCAGTGTCTAAACTAAAATCATTCGGTAAAGGATAGCTATAAGTGGCTTTAAAATAGGTATCGCCTGCATTCCCCCATATTGTATCTTCCAATAAGGTTTGAGCCGTCACACCAAAATCTTTGTAATTCAAACCCAATAAAAGTTCGAAGCCATTCGCATCAGACGTATTAATGTCATAGTAATAATAATAAGTTGTACCTACAGTAAAACCTAGATCATCATTAAAGCTACCGTTATACCCAACATAGAAGTCGTGCTCCATTGCATTAGATTGACCTGGATAAGCATCATCGCCATCAAGTGTAGACGTCCACCAACCTGCATATAAACCTGATGCATGGCTATAATCTAAACCACCTTGAATCGTTAATTTATCGTTTTCAGGTAATGCTGTGTTACCGCGTAGGTTATAGCTTGAAAGTAAGCCAATATTTCCAGAGAAACTATGCTCAGATGCGACTTCATCTGCAAATGTTAACGGTGATGCTGATGCAACTGCTGCTAGAGCCAAAGCTTTCAATTTAAATTTCATTATTCGATTCCCCCGACCGTCCCAAGACGTTTTTTATGGTCATTTATAAAACTCATATAAGAGTTAGCAATTGCTGTGCCAACATTTTTAAAACCCGTCATTTATCTGATGGTTTTAAATTTAAATTAGCCAAAAAAAAATTTTATTGCATTGTTTTTTATAGTTATTATTAAAAATAAAAATTAATAAAGATCCTCATCCTACACATTAAAAAAGTAATAACTTAGTTTATTGAGTCGAATTTCTAAGCTACATACCAATATGTAACAGCATTTTAAAAATGCGCTTTTTTGAGTACATTATTTCAACAGCGCCCAGAAAATTGCATAAAAAAAGTGCACAATTGGATTGCACACTTTTCTATCTTAGTTTTAGCTTTAAATAATAAACATCATTTGCTTAGAACGAATAAGTAAGTCCAACCACGACGTTATCATCGAGGCGCTCACCTTCACGGTCTTTACCACCCCAAACATAGTCGGCCATAAATTCAATACCCGTATCAGCTAAAGGCTTACTTACACCAAGACGTGCTTCAGTAAATACAACATCTTCAGTTGTGCTTAATAAGCTGTCGTCACGACTGTCATTAAAAACTGATACGCCGACAGCACTATTTAAAGACACATCATATGGAAGTACATAACTATATGCTGCGTTCAGATATACATCCCCAGCATTGCCATAGCTTACATCCGACAAAAGCACACCAATACCCACAGTTAAATCTTTGTATGTCACATCATTTAAAAATTCCACACCCGTAGTACGGCGCTTTTCAGAGCGATCTTCATTATAAATCGAGCCACCACCTTGGTAGACATACGCCATAACTTGCGATTTATAACTCAGGTTTTCATTTAATTCACGGCCATAACCCACATAAAAGTCATGTTCAAAACCATGTGACTGAGTGTCATCAGTTGGGTCATAATTTAATGTCGAACCCCAATAGCCTGCAAAAAAACCACTATTATGGCCATACTCTAAACCTGCCTGTACAGCAGGCTTATCATTTTCTTCGCTACCACGATAAATGTATTTATTCACTACACCCAAACTGCCTGACCACGCCCCATTAGCTTGAGTTTCATCAGCTGCAAATGCAGAAATTGAACCCAAAGCAAATAATGTTGCTAATACTGTTTTTTTATAGAGTTGATTCATGTTGTGCCTACATCAAACCCTGAGCGGATTCGGCTTTGTGAAAAATTAGCGCCGATTTTAATGCTTTTTCACTTGCTGTATAGATTTTTTTTGCTGTTTATTTAAACTTTTTATCAATTTTTTAATTAATAAACAGCACGATACTTATACAGTGTAGTAAAAAACAAACCTATGATTTTGGATACAATTTACTAAGCACTTAAATATATAAGAAGAATAAGCAACTGTTATTATTTCTTAAAATGCTATTCCTTAAAATTTCACGTTCTATTTCAGCTTGTTCCAAACGAAATGAATATGAGGTTTTTCGTTATTATTTTTTGCTTAAACCTATTGGTTAAACTAATCTTTGATAGTCAAATTTCATCTCAATCGTCTTAGACAAATTTCTAAATTCAGTTACTCAATTTGTCAGCCAAGTTTGACTATTTGAACATTTTTAAATTGTCATTTTTTAAAAAACTTACTTATCAATTGGTTGTATATTAATCAAATTGCTTTTTTTAACATTTATTATATTTTTTTATGCTAAGTACCCCATAAATAACTCTTTAAGAATAAATATATTGATGTTTTATAAACTATTCCTTTAACAACAAACACATACATAATTTCACTTAGCTTTTAAATTGCAATATATCGGGAAAAGTCATAACTTTAGTGTAATAAGCGCATTAAAAATAGTGATTTTTTTAAGAAAAAATATACAATCGCACTACACATTAACCTAACTTTGCATGAGGCTCTCTCCCAATGCTTAAAGCTCAACAACTAACACTTGCAGTATTAGTAAACGCTGCTCTTATTTCTACTGCTTTTGCTAGCGAACAAAGTGAAGCGAAAGGTTTTGTAGAAGATGCTGAAGGTACAGTGTTATTCCGTACCGGTTATATTCACCGCGACAAAAAAGCACCGGGTGTAAAAGACCAAAGCTCATTTGCAGAATCAGCAATTATCAAGCTTGATTCAGGCTTTACTAAAGGCGTTGTTGGTTTTGGTGCTGGTGTTATTGGTGACGCGTCTATTAAATTAGGCGAAAATAAAAACGCTAACAATAATATGATTCCTAAGCATAATGATGGTTCAGCTTATGACCATTGGGCACGTGGCGGTGCTTATGCAAAAGCACGTGTATCCAATACGACCGCTGTGTATGGTACTCAAGTTTTAGACATTCCTGTACTTGCATCAAATACTGCACGTATGGTGCCTGAATACTTTGAAGGTCTATTGGTCACTAGCAATGAAATTGACAACCTGTCTTTAACAGCAGGTAAATTCACCAAGAACCAATATTCCGATCAGATTGAAACTGATGGACGTAATTTAGATCGTGCTATTGTATGGGGTGCGAAATATAAATTTAATGATGCTTTAAATGCTTCTTATTATGGTGTAGATGTTAAAGATCGATTAGATCGTCATTATATTAATGCAAATTATAGCTATGCTTTAGCGAATGATAGTACTTTGACTCATGATTTCAGTGGTTATCATACTGAGTTTAAAGAAGGTGCTGCAACTGATTCTCATATCACTGATGACCTTTCTAATCGTAAAAATACAATCTTTGCTGTTTCTAGTACATATAGCAAAGATGTACATAATGTCATGCTTGCATATCAACAAAACTCAGGCAACACAGGCTATGACTATGGTTACAATGCAGATGGTGGACAAAGTATTTACTTACCAAACTCGTATCTTTCTGACTTTGTCGGCAATGATGAAAAATCTTTAGGCTTACAGTACAACTATAACTTCAAGAACCAAGGATTACCTGGTCTAAGTTGGACAAGTGCATTCGTTTATGGTTGGGATATCAAAGCAGCTAAAGATGGCTCACTTATCAGTGACAATAACGAAGAGCATGAATTCTTTAACCAAGTAAAATATACAGTTCAATCTGGTTTTGCTAAAGATACAAGCTTACGTGTTCGCCACTCTTACTTACGTGGCAGCAATGACTACAATAGCGTCTATATTGGTGACACTAACGAATGGCGTATCTGGTTAGATATTCCTGTGAAATTATTCTAATTTACAGAAATTTAAAACCATAAAAAAACCTGCACATTGTGCAGGTTTTTTTTATTCAGGTCTTAAAACTACAACCTAAATAACAAAGCAATTATTTGTTTGCTTCTGCATAAGCTTCAATTGAGCTTAGTACTTCTTGTTTCGCAACATCAGCACCTTCCCAACCACTTAACTTAACCCATTTACCTGGTTCTAAGTCTTTGTAGTGTTGGAAGAAGTGTTCGATTTGGCTGATCAATAATGGAGGAAGATCAGTATATTCTTGAACATCTTTGTAGATTGGAGTCAGTTTGTCATGTGGAACTGCAACCAGTTTGGCATCAACACCACCGTCATCTTCCATGTTCAGTTTGCCCACAGGACGGCAACGAATCACAGACCCTGGCTCTACTGGGTGTGGCGTTACCACAAGCACGTCAAGTGGATCACCATCAAGAGACAACGTATTTGGTACATAACCGTAGTTTGCTGGGTAGAACATTGCTGTACCCATGAAACGGTCTACGAATAATGCATCTGAATCTTTGTCAATTTCGTATTTGATTGGTGCTGCATTTGCAGGAATTTCAATAATGACATAGATGTCGTTAGGTGCGTCTTTACCTGCTGGGATATTGCTGTAGCTCATAGCATCACTCTTTAAACTAGGTTAAATCTTTTTAAGTCGGCACAATTATAACGTTTTTACAGCTTTTTTTGTGATTTTACATCGACAGCCAATGATTTAATCAGAGCATCAATAAGATTAGCTCAGTTTAATCACCAACAGCAGTAAACATATTGGACACAGCATCGACAGTGTCCAAATGATTGAACGCAAGGTTGCCCAGTTAGCCAAGTAACATACGCCATAAATAACCCTTAAAACCAAATAGGCAATACCAAAGGTCATGATAAATTGCTGCTGAATCACCATATATTCAGCCATTAAAATAGCCGCAATAAATAACGGAAGGCTTTCAAAACTGTTTTGCTGAACAGCATTAGCACGGCTCGCAAGCCCAGTCGATTTTGCTAAAACCTCTCGAGGATGCTGATTATCACTCGACTTAAAGCCAGCTGCTTTTTTTGCAATAAAGGTAAAAGCATAAGGTAGTAAACACGCTCCTAAAATGAGATAGATGATCCCACTGATGCTTTGCATGTGTTTTTTCTCAGGAAGATTTTTATAGCTGCTATGATAGCATGGCGTTTCGTGAATAAATTTTGTTAAATATAGTGTTTTTACTATCGGCAGATGAAAGGATCCCCTATGAGCAGTCCTGATCAAGACAAATTATTTGAAGTGCTTGAACAGCAAAAACTCCATCAGCAACGTGTCGATCGCGTGTTAAAAATCGTTATTCCAATTACTGCATTTTTACTGGCAGTTATTTGCGCTAATCTGAATATTTGGTCGACTGTACTCAGCTTTGTCATGATGTGGATTGCCTTTTATGCTGTATCTATCAAACAACTTCCGCTGTGGCATTGGGTCATTGTTATTGCGCTATATTGCCTCATCGACAATATTTTGACATATGGTAGCTACAATCAATCTGGATTTAGCCGTCAATTTGGGGCAATGTTTATTTTCTTAGGTGTATTTGGTGTTGGGCGTCGTTACTTTGATCGCTGGTCAATGAACAAAGGAAAATTATAATTTTCACACTAGCAAATAAAAAAGCGCCCAAAGGCGCTTTTTTTATATGAGCTAAATTAAGCCGTTTTACGTAAATCTTTACGTAAAATTTTACCAACGTTTGATTTTGGAAGTTCATCCATAAATTCAACATAACGTGGACGCTTGTAACCTGTTAGGTTTTCTTTAGCAAATGCTAAAACTTCTTCAGTGGTTAAAGATGGATCTTTTTTCACCACAAACAATTTAGGTACTTCACCTGATTTTTCATCTGGCACACCAATCGCTGCAACTTCCAACACTTTTGGATGTTTCGCAATGACTTCTTCAATTTCTGAAGGGTAAACGTTGAAACCAGAAACCAAGATCATGTCTTTTTTACGGTCAACGATTTTCACATAACCACGTGGATCCATCACACCGATGTCACCCGTACGGAAGAAACCATCTGCTGTCATCACTTTGGCAGTTTCATCAGGACGGTTCCAATAGCCTTTCATGACTTGAGGGCCACGAATTGAGATTTCACCTTGCTCACCTTGTGCGACTTCATTGCCATCATCATCAAGAATCGCAACTTCAGTTAACGGCAATGGAATACCAATCGTGCCACTGAACTCCATTGATGCAGGTGGGTTGGCAGTTGCTACTGGTGAAGTTTCTGACAGACCATAACCTTCGATAATGTTAGTCCCTGTCACTTTTTTCCATGCTTCTGCTGTAGATGGAAGTACAGCCATACCGCCACCCATCGCCATTTTCAGCTTGCTATGATCAAGTTGCTTAAACTCTTCGTTGTTCACTAAAGCATTAAACAGTGTGTTCACAGCTGGGAAGAATGAAGGTTGGTATTTACGCAGTTCTTTCATCACCGCAGGTAAGTCACGTGGGTTTGGAATAAGGACGTTCGCTTGACCTTTGTACATACCATAAAGCGCACATACCATGAAGGCAAAGATATGATAAAGCGGCAATGCACAGAAGATACGGTCATCAGGTTGACCATCTTGCTGACCAAATTTACTTTGGAAAATACCATCACACTGCAACATGTTCGATACTAAGTTGCGATGTGTAAGTTCTGCACCTTTCGATACACCTGTCGTACCACCAGTATATTGAAGTACTGCAGTATCGCTCAGTGTTAAGTTTGGACGTTTGTAATTGCTTGCACTGACTTTTGACATTGCTGCATTAAAACGAATATGACCTGGAATGTTCCAAGCTGGAATTTGTTTACGTACTGAACGTAAAACAAAGTTCACCAATGTGCCTTTCAACGCACCTAGCATATCCCCAACAGAAGCTACGATGACGTGTTTAATTGGTGTCTTACCAATAATTGCTTGGTAAACAGATGCAAAGTTTTCAATAATTACAAGTGCTTCTGTACCTGAGTCATTTAATTGATGCTCAAGTTCGCGTGATGTGTACAGTGGGTTCACGTTGACCAAAACCAGGCCTGCACGGAATACACCCAATGCAACGACAGGATATTGAAGAACGTTAGGCATCATTACCGCCACACGTGAACCTTTTGCCAAACCTAAACTTTGCAAATAAGTTGCAAACTTACGGCTCGCCTCGTCAAGTTCTTTAAAAGTAAGTACTTTATCCATAAAGATAAAGGCATCACGTGAGCCAAACTTCTGAAAATTACGTTCAAAAATATCGACGAGCGATGTATTTTCTGCGGGTAATTCTACAGTCTCGGGAATCCCTGTCTTTTGGTATTCAGCTAACCAAATCTTTTCCATAACGCCCAATTCTCCTGTCGTAATCCTTAATAATCTAACTGTTTTTTTTCAATACTGAGCGGTCTTTATTTAACTTGTTTGGTGCTCAATATTGCATCCATTTCACGAATAACAGCATATATAACGTATTTCGTTCCATGGATGCTAGTATTATCTTTGAATGAACAGTTTATTTGCTTTTTGATATCCACGTGGCAACAACACGCCTTTTGAAGCACGCTTGCCCACATACTTCTGCAAGTCATCCCCTTTTAGCTTTAATTGTTGATTACCTGCAAGCACTTGAATTATTTCATCTAAGTTCAAAGTTATCATGGATACTATTTGATCTTTGGCTTCAAGTTGTATCAATTTATTACCTTTACCTTTATTCAGTACAGGTAATTCAGCCAAATCAATCAACAACAAACGTCCTGCTGAACTGAGCAGTGCAAGATGACTTGCATTGTCAATGACTTCAAGATTCATCACCGCCGCACCCTCAGATAAACTTAAGAATGCTTTCCCCGCTTTGGCATTGGTATCCAGATTTTTCGCCTGAGTTTTGAAACCATAACCTTTATCACTCATGGCTAAAAGTTCAGTTTCATCCTCTGCAATCAAGACTTGTTTAAAGCCGACACCGCTGGCTGGTGAAAGTTTTGAACTAAGTGGCTCACCCAGTCCTCGCGCTGAAGGCAAAGTACTAATCCCCAAGGCATAACTACGACCAGAATCATCTAGTACATAAACGCGTTGGTTTGATTTACCTTGTGCATGACTAAGGTATTGATCACCTGCACGGAAATTTAGATTTTCAGCATCAACTTCATGGCCTTTTGCCGAACGAATCCAGCCAGCTTCAGACAACACAACGGTGACAGGGTCAGCAGGAAGCATATCCTGTTCATTAATCGCAGTGGCTTCTGCGCGTTGCACGATAGGTGAACGGCGATCATCACCAAATTTTTTCGCGTCTTCTTTTAATTCACTAATGATGAGTGCTTTTAAAGATTCTGGGTTGGCCAATTGCTCACGAATAATCGCTGCTTTGGCTTCAAGTTCTTCTTGCTCACGACGCATTTCCATTTCTTCAAGTCGTGCCAAATGACGTAACTTGAGTTCTAAAATGGCTTCAGCTTGAATCTCATCAATATTAAAATGTGACATCAACACTGGCTTCGGCTGATCTTCCTCACGAATAATACGAATCACTTCATCAATATTCAAAAAGGCAATAATCAAACCTTGCAAAATATGCAAACGTTTTTCAATTTTTGATAAATGGTAATTCAGACGGCGTGTCACCGTTGCTTTACGAATCTCAATCCATTCCAACAAGATACGTCGGATCGATTTTACTTGTGGACGACCATCTGCACCAATCATATTCATATTGACACGATAGCTCGATTCTAAATCTGTCGTGGCAAATAAATGACTCATTACAGATTCGGCATCAATACGATTTGAACGCAGCACAATCACCAAACGCGTTGGGTTTTTATGATCCGATTCATCACGTAGATCTGTCACCCAAGGCAATTTTTTTGCCTGCATTTGATCTGCAATTTGGGTAATGACTTTCGAGCCAGAAACTTGATACGGCAATTCCGTAATCACAATTTCATTTTTTTCAATGCTATAAACCGCACGAGTCCGATAACTGCCACGACCTGTAGTTTGAATTTTTAGCAACTCTTCAGGTGAGGTAATAATTTCAGCACGTGTCGGTGAATCAGGCGCAGGAATATATTCAGCAACTTTTTCATCGGTCAAATTTGGATTACGAATTAAGGCAATCGTGCCTTTCACCACTTCACGTAAGTTATGCGGTGGAATATCCGTTGCCATCCCTACCGCAATACCGGTTGTACCATTGAGTAAGATATTAGGTACGCGTGCAGGAAGATTGACCGGCTCTTTCATTGAACCATCAAAGTTGTCTTGCCAATCACAAGTGCCTTGGCCTAACTCTGACAATAACAAATCACTATAAGCTGAAAGTTTAGCTTCGGTATATCGCATGGCAGCGAAGGATTTTGGGTCATCTGGAGAACCCCAGTTGCCTTGACCTTCAATAAATGGATAGCGATAGCTAAATGGCTGTGCCATGAGCACCATAGCTTCATAACACGCAGAGTCACCATGCGGATGGTACTTACCCAGTACGTCACCCACAGTACGTGCAGATTTTTTCGGTTTCCCCGTGGGCTTTAAACCTAACTCACTCATCGCATACACAATACGACGTTGTACAGGTTTCAAACCATCACTGATATGAGGCAAGGCACGATCCATGATCACGTACATTGCGTAATTGAGATATGCTTGTTCGGTAAATTCTGCTACGGAACGGTTTTCTGTCGCATGATGCGCAAGGCTTGTCATAACAACCTATAATCCTAAATTGTTCGTTCTTTCTTGGGTTCTTATGCTATGTCGCAGGTGTTCACTAATACAAGGGTATCAACACACACTCTGCGACAAATTATGTCTTATGGCGTAAAAATATCCATTTTATCCACCATGATCAACTAAAAATTCACCAACCTTTTACAGACCAATCGATTCCAGTGTTTTACCTTTGGTTTCTTCACCTAAGACTAAAATAATTAACGCCACTGCAATTAACACCGCAGTAAACATCATAAAGACATAGCTAAAACCGTGATCCATATCCATCATATGTGTTACTGCGAACGGTGCAGCAATACCGCCAATACGACCAATTGCCCCTGCCCAACCTGAACCAAAGGCACGAATATTGGCTGGGTATTGTTCTGGGGTATAGGTATATAACACCCCCCATGCACCCAAATTGAAGAAGGACATTAAACAGCCCCAAATCACAATTTCAGTAACGCTGCCTGACTGACCAAAGAAGTAAGCCGATACTGCACACATGCCAATAAAACCTGCCAATGTGGCTTTACGACCGAGTTTTTCCACCAACCATGCTGCCGCAATATATCCCGGTAACTGTGCCAGAATCATTACCAAGACATATTCAAAAGATTGTACGATGGTGTAGCCTTCTTTCACCAATAAGCTTGGTAACCAGGTGAAAATGCCATAGTAGGAAAAGACAATACCAAACCAGATTAACCATAACATTAAGGTACGACGCGCAAATACACCTGACCAAAGTTGCGAAAAACTGATGTTATGTTTTTCTGCAACAGGTTTTACTTCAAAGATTTCAACTACTTCCACACCGCATTTGGCTTCAATTTTTTTCACCAATGCATGGGCTTCATCAAAGCGACCACGGTTAATTAAATAAGGCACAGACTCAGGCACCATTTTCCAAATCACAATGGCATATAAAGCAGGAATACCACCAATGAGGAATGCCGCGTGCCAACCAAAATCAGGAATAATAAAGCGTGAAACTAGAGCTGCGACCAGCCAACCTAAGCCCCAAAAACTTTCAAGTAATACAATAAATCTTCCACGCACATGGGCAGGAATATATTCACTGACCAAGGTGACCGCAACAGGAAGCTGTCCGCCTAAACCTAAGCCAACAATAAAGCGAAACACCAAAAGCCAAGTTAAGTTAGGCGCAAAGGCACAGGCGGCTGTTGCCAAACTATAAATCACTAAAGTCACAGCAAATACAGTCTTGCGACCAAAACGGTCGGCTAAGCCACCCGAACAAACTGCACCAATGGCCATGCCCACGAACCCAATCGAAACCACCCAACTTTTATCATTCGGTGTCATTGCCCAATCTTCTGCCATCTTCGCCAAGATGAAGGAAATCAGACCCGTGTCCATGGCATCAAACATCCAGCCAAGGCCAATGACCCAAAGTAAGGTGTAATGGAACTTACCAATCGGTAAGCGTTGAATACGTGAGACTAAGTCCATATTACGATCTCTGAACTGGTGAAAGGGGGGCACGCTGCTTTCCCAACAGGATTTATAATTTTACGCGTTTAAAATCAATTATTGTCAAAGACTGTTTGCATGATGTAAGTAAGCTACATCTCAAAACAAAACAGTCTTCAACCGATTAAATTAAGATAAGTCTTTTGACGATGCAGACTGGTCATCTTCATCTTTATAGATAAATTTAGGCATTTCTAAGCCAAAGTAAATCGCAATCAGACGCAAGGTAAAGCCAAAAATCAGTGTCGCGATTACGGTTAATTCCAGCGAAAGACCAATTTCGATGCAGATCCAATAACAAATCACGGAGACAAAAGAGATACTGGCATACAGTTCTCTACGGAAAACCAAAGGCACATCGTTACAGAGAATGTCTCGTAGAATACCGCCAGACACCCCCGTTAGTACGCCAGCAACCGCAGAAACAACAAAGCCATGCCCCATTTCTAAAGCAATTTGACAACCAATAATGGTAAAGCCAATCAAACCAAGGGCATCAAGTACCAAGAAGATATTACGAAGATGACGCATCCATTTTGCAATCAGGATGGTGACAAATGCAGCAAAACAGGTCAGCATTAAATATTCAGGATGCTTGACCCAAGTCAGTGGATAATGCCCGAGTAGCACATCACGAACTGAACCACCTCCCAGTGCCGTGACACAGGCAATCAGTGTTACCCCAAACCAATCCATACTCCGCCGACCCGCCGACAATGCACCTGTCATTGCTTCTGCCGTAATTGCGATAATATAAATAACTGTAAGTAACATCGCCCTTCTTCCACTGAGGGTTAAGATGCGCGCTATTCTAAGCTAAATCTGCTCAAATGTTATAAAAATTGCGCACAACATTGTTTAAATTTTCGTTCAGAACCACAAATACACGGCTGCTTCATGGTGATTTTCATCTCTGTGGTCGGATCAAGAAAATACCACGCCCCTGCATACTTCACAAAATGTGAAATTTCATGATGTTCCTGTGCTTGCTGACCATCGTGATAATGTGCTTTGAATTCAACCTGTGCATGATTTTTATCAAGCTTTTCCTGTGCTTGTACTACTTCTAATTTAAGCCATTGATTGGACTCACTCCAATCCCGAATAGCAGCAACATCCAATGCCTGTTGTTGGCCTTTGGCTGTCGTTTGCACAATATAATCAATTTCGTGTTGAGCAAAGGCGCTATAACGAGAACGCATTAATTGTTCAGCTGTTGCAGCTTTTACCACACCTAAATGCAAAGGCTGACAGCAGTTTGCATAGTTTCCCTGACCACAAGGACAATCTATATTCGACATGAATATTCCAAAAAAAATAGCCCGACATTGCGGACTATTTTAATGGATCTATCAACAGAATGTTGAAGCAATCTTTAGCAGATTAATCTTGGTTGGGTACTGGAATCACATGCACTTTTTCAATTTTATGTCCGTCCATGGTAACAACTTCAAAGACATGCTGATCTGCTGTGAGCTTTTCGCCATTAGCTGGCAAGCGACCTAAATGGAATAAGATATAACCCGACAAAGTTGAGTACTGTTCAGACTCATCTACCAAATCACGGCCTAACAGCAACGATACATGACGAATATCAGTCGAGCCATCTAGCAATAAGGTACCATCATCTAAACTTTCCGCAGCCGTTTCCGGTTCATCCTCATCGGGAAATTCACCGGCAATCGCTTCTAATACATCAATTGGGGTGGCAATCCCTTCAATTGAACCGTATTCGTTCAGAACAATCGCCATTTGTAATGGGGCTTGACGTAATTGCTCCATCACCATCAACACTTGCGCATTTTCATGTACAACAACAGGTTCACGTAGATGTTTTTCAAAATCTAACACGCCAGTTTCGATATAGTCATTCATGACTTTATGGGTCAACACGGCACCCGCAATGTTGTCTAACTCACCATGCGCCACAATTAAACGTGAATGTGTGGTACTAAGCAATTGCGCCCGAATGGCTTCCGGTGCTTCATCTAAATCAATCCACTCAAGCTCAGGCCGCGGTGTCATTACTGACTTCACAGGGCGCTCAGACAAGCCAAGTACACCTTGTACCATCACACTGTGATAAGCCCCGTTTTCTTCAGCAAAGACTTCATCAGCAAAGGCACGTGTCGCTAAGACATCTTCATTTTCATTCGGATGATCAGCCACATTCTTCCCACCCAACATACGCATCACTGCGGACGCTGTGCGATAACGCAAGTCGGTTGTGGTCACTAATTTTTCCTGATTATGACGCATAGTTTGGTTGAGGAACTCGATGAGTACAGAGAAACCAATCGCCGCATACAAGTAGCCTTTTGGAATATGGAAACCAAAACCTTCGACCAATAATGAGAAACCAATCATCATCAGGAAGCATAAACACAGAATCACCACCGTCGGATGACGGTTGACGAAGTTCATCAATGGTTTAGATGCCCACAGCATAATACCGACTGCAATAATCACAGCCACCATCATGACCGATAGCTCTTTCACCATACCGACAGCAGTAATGACACTATCCAGTGAGAACACCGCATCCAATACCACAATCTGTACGATCACCATCCAGAAAGTGGCATGTACAGGGTTCTCTTCCTTCAGCATTGGTTTATTTTCAAGACGCTCTCGAAGTTCCATGGTGCCCTTAAATAACAGGAATACACCACCAAACAGCAGAATCAGGTCTCGACCTGAAAAGGCGTGATCAAAAATATGGAAGAGCGGATTAGTAAGGGTAACAACCCATGCAATTGAAGCCAACAGCACCAAACGCATACACAGCGCTAAAAGTAGGCCGACAATACGAGCAGTATTACGCTTCTCCGGCGGTAATTTTTCCGCAAGAATGGCAATGAATACGAGGTTATCAATACCCAGAACAATTTCTAAAATAACCAGCGTTAATAAGCCAACCCATGCTGATGGATCTGACATCCACTCAAAGATCATGACTGTATCTCCTTAAGGGTGGATGTGAGCACATTAACGTGTAGTGAAATGCAAATTGTAGGAATAAATGTCAACGCTTGAGATGGCGTTATTTCTAATAGATGTATGTGTGCCGAGTGACAACAACCACTGCCCATGACGGTTCTTTAGCTAAAAATGAGGTTTTTAGTATAGCAAGTTGCATTAAAAATTCATCTTTTTTTACCAAAGTCCAATCTGGAAAAATCAGTATGCGATATTGTTAGACATTAAACTGTCATATTTGCATGCCACTGTAGAGTCATAAAAAATAACATGCTAAGGTAAAATTGAACCGAATGAATAGCGGATTAAAAATGACAGAAAAATTAAGCAATCCCTCTCCCAAAACAACTCAACCACTCATTGCACTCTATTGCGGCTCCCGCTCAGGCAATAATCCAATTTATCAAGAAAAAGCCATCGCATTAGCACAAGGTCTTGCCGAAAATGGTTTTGGACTCGTCTATGGCGGCGCCAGTATTGGTTTGATGGGACAAGTCGCCAATGCAGTAGTGCAGCATGGTGGTGAAGCTGTCGGCGTCATTCCAGAGTTCATGTTGGACTATGAAATTGCCCATAATGATTTAACTGAACTGCATGTGGTACGCACGATGCATGAACGTAAAGCGATGATGGCTGAACGTGCAAGCGCTTTTGTCGCTCTGCCAGGTGGTTTAGGTACATTTGAAGAAATTTTAGAGATTGCAACTTGGGGCCAACTCAATCAACATCAAAAACCGATGATGCTCTATAACGTCAATGGCTTTTATGATGCCTTAATTACTCAGCTTGACCATGCTGTGTTAGAAGGTTTTTTACCACCTCAGCACCGCGCTAAACTCATTGTGTGTAATTCATCTAAACAAATCTTTAGTGCGCTGAAAAACTTGGATTGCCCAAAACATTTTGTGGTGTAACGACTAAAGCCAAAATATTTTAAGTATAAAAAAACGGGGACATTTCCCCGTTTTTTCTTTCATCAGGAATATGAGCTAAACCTAACGATCAACTTAACTTCCGAGACCGGACACCACACGATAGAACCATGGCAATGTGGTCGCCAAGAAGATACTCATCAACAAACCTAACATCAACTTCATGGCATCTTTACTCACATTACGTGAAGTTCGATATTTATTCACTTCATGTAAGTGCATCGACATCGCAAATTCACGTCCTGCCAATAAGCCCAAGAATACCCATGTCGTACTCATCGGGATGTTACTCCACTCTTTGAATACCAATAAAATCAAGGCATAAATAAAATCAATAATGGTCGCTGAGCGAATATCTGCCACACCGGTTTTGGTATCAATAATGCCCTGAATTGCGCCGCCACGTTGATACAAAATCACGCCAAGCAGTACAACAAAGACCAAAATTGCAAAAATCAGAAACTCTAAAGGTACCTGACGTGGCACATACACAAAGATATTGGCCAAATCTTGAATCAGCCACTGACTCCATAGAAAAGCTGTCGACACCCACTGTAAACCAATCCAAATACTAGATGGTGTTTCATCACGGGTTTTGCTGAAATAAACCGAAATTCCTTTGATGACGAAGCGATAAACCACGATCGCCACAACAAATGCCACCGCATAACCCATCATTGACTTGGTCAACATCGAACCCAAGCTACTCGGCGAGAAAATTGTAAGCACCAAGAAGGTCGTACTGACTGGAATGCCATATTTAGTCAAAATAATTAACAGAATTGGCGGCACAATATACAGCCAGGTTACCCCTTCTTTTGGAAATGGAATGGTTTCTAAACGACCATAAGAGGCGTCCCCCACCCCTGAGGCATACCAACCGTAGACCAAAACAATTGCTAAAATACTGCTGACATAAATCCACAATACCCACCATGGACGATGCGCATTGGATGAAATAAATGTACCCAAAGTCTGAGGTACGTCATTACCGACAATTGAATAGGCCGCGAGACAGAAGCCTATGACCATCAAAATTTCGATTGTCATGAAAACAATACACCTTTGCCATAATGAAAAAAGTCCCCCAGTAACTGAAGGACTCGGCCGCATTATGACAGTTTATCTTGTGTTCATACAATTTAGTGCTGTACTTTTCTGTTTACTAAAATAAAAAATCTAAATAAAACAATGTATTTAATCTTTATTTATTTTAGTTTGATCTGATAAACAGCTGTAGATCCGCTTACTTCATTACCCACAACCAATAAGGGCTGACCATTTGGTGAGTCTTTGGCTGCAATGAAGATGAGACCTTCAGGGCCTAAATCACCTTGTTGTGTGATGTCTGTTTGGTTGATATCACGGTCATTAAAGTACTGTACAAACTGTGCATTCTGAGGGTTGCTAATGTCATACACCATAATACCGCTAGCACGTTCAAGACCAATAAAAGCAAAGGTTTTTTTGCCAATTTGACCTAATGTAATCCCTTCTGGCTCAGGCCCTTTATTGTCACTACGGTCATCAAATTTAAAGGCTTCATGGTTGCTATTAAATTGCTTCGGAAATAACTCCGCAATTTTACGTTCAAACTCACTACCAGAATCCCAGACAATTTGACGCGTCGTCGGGTCAACAATACTGAATGAACGACCGCCATAGGCATACAATTTGTCATACACCAATTTGCCATCTTCAAGTAAAGGCTGACCTGAAGCATCTCGTTTAAAGCCTTGCGTCCAACTAATAGTTAAACGACCAATCTGTGTATCTTTAATTAAATTCTCTGCACACACTTCGCTGGCATCGGTTGTAACACACGGTTTATATACGTTCGGATCTAATTTTGCACCCGTCACACCCGGCACGATATGACGTAAATGCGCTGCATAATCCCCTTTAAGATCAAACCCTGCTTTTTTAAAGAGATGCTTCACCCGAATCTCTTCAGCATAACCTTGAGTCACGTCATCTCCTTTAAAATAGGCATCTTCATCTTTAAGCCATTCACGTGCATCACCTTCATTTGCCGTGACCAAATAAGGCTTACCGTTCACTTGATATTGAGCAATCGCATCTGGCATATACATCCCATACAGCCCAGGCCAAGACTTAATATTTATCATGCCTGCATCTTTGTCGCAGTTCGTAATGGTCTGACCATGACTATCCATCGCCCCAACTAAGCAATCACGATCACTCGCATCTAGAGCATTTTCAGGTAAGCCATGATCTTTATAGCCCATCGGAAAAATATCGATGAATTCATCTTTGACTAAATCCAAAACGGCAATGGCATTATTTTCCTGCAAACTGACCCAAGCGGTTTTAGCATCTGCACTAATCGCGATATATTCCGGCTCCAAATCTTGTGCCACACTGGTGGTTTGCAATCCCTTTGTCGCTAGATCTGCATAACTGTTGGTATCGGGGCCAAAAATACGTACCCCCGCATCAATTAAACTTTGTTTTTGGCTATTCCATGCTTGAAAGTTTGCTGTCTTTACGGTTGGCTTATTGATGTCTTGAATATTAATAATACTCACAGAACCTTCAGGATCGACTGCATAACCTTCATTCGGTTCGCCTTCATTCGCGACTAAAACCTTTTTGCCGTCGGGACTAAAGGTCAGCATATCAGGTAGTGCACCGACGTTAACCTGGCTAATAAAGCTTAAATCCTGTGCTTTGAAAAAGGCCACGATCCCTGCTTGTGTTTTATCCTCAGCCTGTACTGCCAAAGCCACAATACCATTGTGTACGGCGACACTATTTACTTCAGAATTGGCTAAATATTTTTTCGCATCCAATGACTGCAAATATTGAGGTGTTGAAGGTTGTTTTAAGTCCAAAACATCCACCATGCCTTTTTGAGCATTTACCACAAATAGACGCTGACTACTTGCATCATAAGCAGGAATTTCTGCCGCACTTGCTCCAAATACTCCAGATTCATAACGCCCAATTTTCATTAGTTCAATGCTATCTGGCGTGGTTTCTTCCACTATAGGGGGAGCGACGACTTTGTTATCATCATTGCTATCATTACATGCGACCAATCCCACCGAAAGCATTGCCAACATCAATGCTGAAAATTGTATTTTCATGTTTTAGTTCATCTTTTATAAAAATATGAACAATTTATAAACACTAGATTGCATCATCATGAAGCTTTCATTACAGTTTTCTTGCAAGGGATCAATGCAATGATGAAAAGCTTTTACTACAACCCGAACTGAATATTCCTTTAAACTATTTCAAAACCTTCACTTTATAAATATATGAATAGCACGCCAACTCATCAGGCTTTACAACCCGAATTCAGACTCTTGGTTTTGCTGGTGTCCATTGGTTTTTTCATGCAAGGGCTCGACACCACCATTGTCAACACTGCAATTCCAGCAATGGCACGTAGCTTAGGCGAAGATCCGCTACAAATGCACAGTGTGGTGGTGGCCTATGTGTTGTCCGTTGCAGCATGTATTCCTTTAAGTGGTTGGTTGGCCGATCGTTTTGGGGTACGAAATACCTATTTCAGTGCCATTATTATTTTTACCCTCGCGTCATTGGGCTGCGGCATGGCCAATAGCCTGAATGAACTGCTGTTTTATCGTGTAATACAGGGTATTGGCGGGGCGCTGCTCTTACCCGTTGGGCGATTGGCCATGCTTAAAGTCATACCACGCACGCAGTTTTTATCAGCGATGAGCCTGATGAGTCTGGCGGGTTTAATGGGGCCTTTGATTGGACCGACACTCGGCGGTTGGATGGTCGAAGTCGCAAGTTGGCACTGGATCTTCCTGATTAATATCCCGATGGGACTTCTTGGTGTGCTCATTACTTTTAAAGCCATGCCTAATGTTACCGAACCAAGTGTGCAGCGTTTTGACTTCTGGGGCTTTATTCTACTGGTGGTCGCCATGGTGGGCTTATCTCTCGGCATTGAAAATTTTGCCAGCCCTCACCTGCCGCTCTGGTGGAGTTTAAGCTTAATTTTTGCTGGCATAGCGGCATGTACCATTTATGCTTTTCATGCGCACACCCATGCCAATGCCCTATTTAGAAGTAAACTATTTAAGAATAAAATTTATGCCATTGGCATTGTTGGCAATTTCTTTGCCCGTCTCGGTGGCAATGCCATGCCTTTTTTAATTCCACTCATGCTGCAAGTGGCTTTTGGCTTCGAACCGTTCATTACCGGTTTATTGATGATCCCGACTGTGCTCGGGTCATTGGCCTCCAAGCCGATTATTCGCCAAATCATTCAGCGCTTTGGTTATCGCAAAGTCCTGTTGGTTAATACCTTTTTAGTGGGTGCCTGTATCTGTAGTTTTGCTTTATCTACTGCGGAAACGCCAACGTGGTTACGAGCTCTACATTTCTTTATTTTTGGTATCTTAAATTCCCTCCAATTTGTTTCGATGAATACGCTGACGTTGAAAGACTTACCGCAACAAGATGCCAGCAGCGGCAATAGTTTTTTATCCATGATTATGATGGTTTCAATGAGTATTGGTGTAGCGCTTGCAGGTACTTTGGTGAACCTATTTACTGCTTACTACGGTGCAGATCAGGTGGTCTCTGCTTTCCATACCACGCTGATTTTATTGGGCTGTATCAATTTAATTACTGCTGCAATTTTCTGGCAAATTCCAAAAGATGTAGCCGTCTAAGCTGCTCTTTGAAGCGATCTAGATGACAACACAGGTAGGTGCGCGTTATGATCAAAACTGAGTTCCGGACACATTTCCATGCCTAAGAAAACCAAAGCCAAACATAAAAAATTTGATTTGAAAAAATACAGTCCAGTGATTGGCGGTGTGGGTGTCGTGGTGATTGCAGGTCTCAGTTATCTCGCGCTAATCCCTCATCGACCTGCATCTGCTGAGGAATATCCTGTCAAAGGTTTTGATGTTTCCCATCATCAAAAAGAGATTCAATGGTCAAAGATCTCTCCGCAACGCTATCAATTTGTCTATTTAAAAGCTACAGAAGGCGGTGATTTTAAAGACACCAAGTTTCAAGAAAATTGGCTAAAAGCACGTGAAAGAGGGTTTCTTGTTGGCGCCTATCATTTTTATCGCTTATGTCGCGATGGTAAAATTCAAGCCGACAATTTTATTGACTCTGTCCCCAATAAAGCCGATGCCCTGCCCCCAGTCATTGACTTAGAATATGATAGTAACTGCATCAATACCTATAGCAAAGAACAACTACTCAAAGAAATTAACGACATGCATGACCGGTTACATCGGCACTATGGTAAGCAACCTATTTTTTATACCTCAAAATCATTTTATAACATTGTCTTGGCTGGTGAGTTTCAAAAAACACCGTTGTGGGTACGCGAATATAAGAGTTTGCCAGATTTAAAAAACAATCCAAAATGGTTGTTTTGGCAACATACCAATCAAGGTGAGATCAGCGGCATCCCAACAACGGTCGACTTAAATGTGTTTTATGGTTCACAAAGCCAATGGAATAGCTTTTTAAAAGCCAATGGTCTGGAGCATGCCATTCAAACTGAAAAATAACATTCTGACGGTTTAAATAAACGGCTGCAGATAAAAGCATAAAAATTAGCACTAAAATGAAGAAAAAATAGAAAATTAAGGACGATTCAATATGGGGAAAAGAAAAATATGGGCTTATTGCATCTTGAGTATCATCGTGAGTTTAAGCCTTGCACTGCTGTATTTGGTTCAACCATCAGGGCAACTCAAAACCTTTCAGCCTTGGATCTATCAAGCGCATCAAGACCATAAAATGCCTCATTATCAGGTTAAATTTTTCGGTGTTTCGACATTATTATTTGATGATGGCAAGCAGCAGGTTTTAGTGGATGGTTTCTTTAGTCGCCCATCTTTAGCAACAACCTTTTTAAAAAAAATTGACAGTGATGCGTCCAAAGTGGATCAGATCATCCAATCACACAATTTAAAACGTACGCAAGCCATTCTGGTCACACATTCACATTATGATCATGCGCTAGATGTCCCATTTCTCGCACATCAACTGAGTCAGGCCAAAATTGTGGGCTCTAACAGTACACTCAATATCGCCCGTGGCGCCAATATCCCCGAGACACAATTACAACGGGTTCAAGCTTGGCAGCCGATGAAGTTTGGTGCATTCACAGTCACTGCCATTCCGTCTCAACACACACCTCCTATAGTGGTAAATAATGATCTTGGAGAAGAAATTACTACACCGCTAACGTTACCGACCCGTTTTCCCAGTTTTAAAGAAGGTGGCTCCTTTGATTATTTAATTCAACATGGTGAACATGTGAGTTTGGTCAAAGCCAGTACGGGAGCAATACCAAAGCAATTTCAACATTTAAAAGTCGACACCTTATTTTTAGGCATTGCGCAACTTTCCCAACAATCTGAACAATTTCAACAAAATTATTTAAAGGAAACCTTGGCAACGCTGCAGCCCAAAACAGTGATTCCCATACATTGGGATAACTTTTTTGCTCCAATTGAACCTGAACTTGAGTTTTTACCTCGCTTCGCCGATAACACGCCACAGAGTTTAAATCGATTAATTCAAGCAGCAGAACAACAACATGTAAAAGTCGTTTTATTGAGTCAACCTGTGTCGTTTGGGCTGAAGCACGAGCTATTGAGTAAGATCAGTCTATGCGATACTCAATTGTGTTAGTTAAACCAAACATAAAGATGAGCATGAGGAAAATCATACATATCGATATGGATGCTTTTTTTGCATCAGTCGAACTACGTGACCGGCCTGATTTGAAACACCTCCCTGTGGTGGTGTCCTCACATCATCCACGTGCAGTGATTTGTGCAGCATCTTACCCTGCGCGTGAATTTGGTTTACGTTCCGCCATGTCGATGTCACAGGCACGCAAACTCTGCCCACAGGTGGTGGTAATTGAACCCAATTTTGAAAAATATCGGGCTGTGTCTGCTCAAATTCATCAAATTTTTCGCCGTTACACACATACGATTGAACCGCTTTCATTAGATGAAGCCTATTTGGATGTCACTGAAAACTTTCAACATGTGCCGAGTGCCACAGAAGTTGCAATGCGGATTCAAGCTGAAATTTTTCAAAGCACAGGCTTAACAGCTTCAGCCGGTGTTGCGCCAAATAAGTTTCTAGCCAAAGTGGCCTCCGACTGGCACAAACCCAATGGCATCTGTGTGATTAAACCCACGCAAGTTTTAAACTTTATTCATGATTTACCCCTAAAAAAGATACCGGGTGTAGGAAAAGTCATGCAAGAAAAGCTCAAAACATTAGATCTTGCCACATTGGGAGATTTGCAAAAAATTGATGAATCCATATTGATTCATCATTTTGGTAAATATGGGCGGCAGCTGTTTTTATATGCCCAAGGTATAGATGAACGCCCTGTTCAAGCCGAACGCGAACGTCAGCAAATTTCTAAAGAAACCACCTTCGATGATGATTTTACTCTCGAACAATGCCATAGCTATTGGCCTAAATTAATTGACCAAGTCTGGCACAGTTTGGAGAAAAAGCAGCTCAACGCACGTGGGGTATCTGCAAAATTAAAACTCAAAAATTTCCAAGTTCTACAGCATAGTAAAAGCTTTAAAACCCCACTCACCTCACGAGATGATTTGGTACAAGTTATTCAACAATTATTAAATGAGATGTCGATTTCCCCAGAATTACAATTTCGGCTGATTGGTGTAGGTGTCTATCAATTAGCCGCACGAAATACAGAAACTCAACTTACACTGCTTTGAAAGGTTCATTTTATTTTGATCTACATTGGGTTCAGCCTCGCCACATTGCATAAGTTTTAGCCATAAGAACAAATTTAAATCAATTTACTATTCACAAAACATAAAATTAGAGTACTCTATCAGCGCAATACATTATCCGTGTATGCGCTGAGATGCTAAAAATCACCTTTACTTTTAGCATGCTGTCCTGTGATTGGCGTGACGATCAAATCCGAATATTACAGGGCAACTCTGTTGTCAATCATGGAATATTCCGCTGTATGCGTTCTGCAAACTCTGCTACACCCTCTCAAAATACTTCACAATTTCAAGAACAACGTGCACGTAAAGCAGCCCTAAGTAGCTTTGTTGGTGCTGTCGTGGATTGGTATGACTTCCTCCTCTACGGCATTGTTGCTGCTCTCATCTTTAAAGATCAGTTTTTTCCCAGTATTGGCAACAATATGGGCACACTTGCTGCGCTTGCCACTTTTGGTGTCGGCTTCTTATTCCGCCCATTAGGCGGCATTGTGTTTGGACACTTCGGTGACAAACTCGGGCGTAAAAAGATGCTGGTGTTAACAGTTGTGCTTATGGGGATTTCAACCGTTGGTATTGGGTTATTACCTAATTTTGATGCAATTGGTTGGTGGGCACCCATTTTACTGGTCACGCTAAGAGCAATACAAGGCTTTGCCGTAGGAGGTGAATGGGGTGGCGCTGCCCTGATGGCAGTAGAAAATGCCCCTAAAGGTAAGAAAGCATTTTATAGCAGTGGCGTACAGATTGGTTATGGCGTAGGACTGGTTTTAGCCACTGGTGCGGTATCGCTCATTATTGCCACTCTGGGTGAACAAGCATTTGCTGAATGGGCATGGCGAATTCCGTTCATAGCCAGCATTGTACTGATTGCCATTGCCATGTGGATTCGACGTGATCAAGATGAATCCGCTGAATTTGTAGAACAGGTGATAGAAGCTGATGCTAAGCCGAAAAAACTGCCGATTGTGCAAGCCATCACACAGCACCCTAAAGCGTTCTTCTACATTATTGCTCTACGTTTAACAGAATTATTGACCATGTATTTGGTCACCAACTTTGCACTGAATTATTCCACTACCCAATTAGGCATGGACAAGCAGTTCTTCCTCAATATTACCTTAATGGTGGGTGCAATTAGCTGTTTCAGCATTCCCCTTTTTGCTTGGCTTGCTGACCGTTTTGATCATCGAAAAATGTGTGTTTTAGGTGGGTTAATTGGTGCTTTATCGGCCTTCCCATTCTTTATGGCGCTCGATGCACAAAATACATGGATGATTATTATTGGCGCGATTTTATTGGCCAATATTGCCCATGATATGGTGGTCAGTGTACATCAGCCAATTTTTACTTCTTTGTTTGGTACAGCCTATCGCTACAGCGGTGCAGGTGTAGGCTATCAAGTCGCAAGTATTATTGGCGGAGGCTTTACTCCGATGATTGCGGCAGCATTGGTCATTTGGGGTGATGGTTCATGGCAATATGTCGCTATTTATTTAGCCATTGGCTGCTTGCTGACTGCGGCAGTTGCTGCCATCATGCCTAAAACACAAGATTAATCGCTTACGCTAATCAGGATATCTAAGATGACTATACAACGCCTCCATGTCTCACAACGCTTTTCTGAAATTGCAATTTCAGGACAATTGGTACATTTGGCAGGTCAATTAGCATCTGACTTAAAGCTCGATATTCGTGGTCAGACTAAGCAAACCTTAGACATCATTGATCAATTTCTTGCCGATGCAGGAACAGATAAAAGCCATATCATGTCTGTGACGATTTACCTCAAAGATATTACACAAGACTATGCAGCTTTCAATGAAGTTTGGGACGCTTGGGTTGCTGACATTCAAGCACTTCCACGCACATGTATTGAAGCTAAATTATATGATCCACGTGTACTCGTTGAACTAACCGTTGTCGCAATAAAACCTGAATAAAATAAAATCTAAAATAAAAAAAAGCATGCTCGAAGACATGCTTTTTTTATTTGGGCTGTATGCGTTCAACATACAGAGATATTCGAATAAAAAATCAATTTGAACCCATAATTTTGATTTTTTTACGCTCAAGATCCGAATACAAGTGGTACTTTTTTAAATCATTTACCGCAACCAATGGTCGAGTTACAGCTTGATCATGAAGGAAATCTTCACGTAGCTGTACATACTCAGGAACATCATCATAACGAATCACGCGGTAACCAGCCAAAGACAACAACGCATCTTGGTATTGAGATTGTTGCAGGCGTTTTAATACCATTGAATCATCCAAAGCCACAATAGCTTGAATCTGGTGTTGTTCATCTAATACAACAAAATCCGCCACCATATTGCGATATTTATTACGTGTACGGTAATACTTTGTGGTTAACAACGCATCAAATGAGACATGTGCCAAAATCGTATGTTTCGGCAATATTTCTTTTAAACGCGTATACGTCAGTTGCTCATTAATATTGAAAATTGCACGTTGCTTGAGTGCGCTATCTTGCTGTCTACTATCATTCTCAAGGCTTTTCCAAGCCATTATGAGCATGCAGAAGAGTAAGATACTCCCAATTACTATGTATATAGTCATCTCATAATCCTTTATATTTCTTATATTTTTGGTATTAAACATACTTCTTATCGGGAAGTAGTATATAGCCTCTATTATTTTTTTAATGTCCTATTAAAAAAAATAACTCTAACTTTCACACAATGCGTGTTTAATCTGACAAAAAGTTGCAAATGCTTTAATAGCTAACATCTCATGCCACTTCAGTTCAGAGTCAAAACAGTATCCCGCCTGTTTATTGTTACTTTAGATCATTCAATAAAATCTCAGCAAGTGCATTTAGTATCACTGTCCGACAATTCCGATAAGCTGTAATTTTATGCTAGAAATTCAGTAAGATACTAAAATTAAATATACATTTTTCCTTGTAACACAATATTATTTCAGCTGAAAATTCAGGACGATCTCGCCATTCACCCATCTAATTTATTTGCCAACAAATCGTTTTATACAGAACTTTCACTGACAAAATCCGCCACAATTAACTTTCATACCCATATTCGCCATAAAAAAAGACACCGAAGTGTCTCTTTTTATCTATTTCTATGCCTTTTTAAGCACGCGATTTCGGTTTTGATTTCCCTTTGGGTTTCGGGCCACCAAATGGTTTTTTAGCATCGCCAGTTTCACGCGGTGGCAAACCCGTATGCTGAGTTAAGATTTGACCACGCTCAGGACGCTTCTTGGTATTTGAAGGACGTGATTGCGCAGCTTTACCGCGGTTGCCTTGTTCGCCTGTACGTTTTGCAGAATCACCTGCAAGTGTCGAATTCTTTTTACGCGCAGACTGGTACTGCCCTTCAGCACTACCCGCAGGTTGATAAGTCGGAATCAAATGCTGTTTTGAGTTACCGATCAAATCTTGGCGACCCATTTCTTTCAAAGCTTCACGAAGCATAGGCCAGTTATTTGGATCATGGTAACGTAAGAAGGCTTTATGCAAACGACGACGCTTCTCACCTTTCACAATATCCACTTGTTCGGTGTAACGTGCCACTTTCGCCAGTGGATTTTTACCGGTGTAATACATCGTTGTTGCAGTTGCCATTGGTGATGGATAGAACGTCTGTACTTGATCGGCACGGAAACCATTCTTCTTCAGCCAAATTGCAAGGTTCATCATATCGTAATCCGTCGTTCCCGGATGCGCTGCGATGAAGTAAGGAATTAAGTACTGCTCCTTACCTGCTTCCTTACTGAAACGATCAAACATTTGTTTGAAACGATCATAGGTACCAATACCTGGCTTCATCATTTTATTGAGCGGGCCTTTTTCGGTATGTTCAGGTGCAATCTTGAGGTAGCCACCCACGTGATGCGTTACCAACTCTTTCACATATTCAGGGTTAAGTACAGCAAGGTCATAACGTAAACCTGAACCAATCAAAATCTTTTTAATACCTGGTAATGCACGTGCTTTACGATACAACTGCGTCAACGGAGCATGATCGGTATGTAGGTTTTGACATACACCTGGGAATACACACGATGGCTTACGACAGTTCTTTTCAATCTCAGGATCTTTACATGCCAAGCGGTACATGTTCGCTGTAGGGCCACCTAAGTCAGAAATAATACCGGTAAAGCCAGGTGCAGTATCACGAATCTTTTCTACTTCACGTAAAATTGATTCTTCTGAACGGTTTTGAATGATACGACCTTCGTGTTCCGTAATCGAACAGAAGGTACAACCACCGAAACAACCACGCATGATGTTCACAGAGAATTTAATCATGTCAAAGGCAGGGAAACGTGCTTGGCCATAAGCTGGATGTGGCAGACGTGCATATGGCAAATCAAACACATAATCCATCTCTTCCGTGGTTAACGGAATCGGCGGTGCATTCAACCAAACATCACGTTCTCCATGCTTTTGCACCATGGCACGGGCATTTCCCGGATTAGTTTCTAAATGCAAAATACGGTTGGCATGAGCATATAAAACAGGATCTTGCGATACTTCTTCAAATGCAGGTAAACGAATTACAGCCAATTCACGTGGTGGTAATTTGTGTTTAATGGCTTTTGATGCAGGCTGTAATTGTACAATTTGCGTGTCATTATCTAAATTGTCACCTTCACGTACAATTGGATTCGCCACATGCTCTTTTTGGAAACCTTGATATTGACTTAGGTCTTTACCTTGCTCAATTTCACAGCCTTCTAAGTCTTCAGTCATTACATATGGATTGATGATTGGATCAACGCGACCAACCGTATCCACATCATTCGATGCAATTTCTACGAACTTCGCTTTTGAGGCACGATTATGTTTATTGACAATAAACGCTGTACCACGTACATCTGTGATCTCGTGGATTTTTTCACCACGTGCCAAACGGTGCATGATTTCAGTGATTGAACGCTCACCGTTACCATACATTAATAGATCTGCTTTAGAATCCATCAATACTGAACGACGCACTTTATCAGACCAATAGTCATAGTGCGCGATACGACGAAGTGATGCTTCAATACCGCCAAGTAATACAGGAACATCTGGATAGGCTTCACGCACACGTTGGCAGTACACAGTTGCCGCACGGTCTGGACGTTTATTTGGCTGATTGTCTGGAGAATAAGCATCATCTGAACGAATTTTACGGTCAGCCGTATAACGGTTGATCATCGAATCCATGTTACCTGCGGTCACACCCCAAGCAATATTGGGTTTACCCAATACACGGAAGGCTTCAACATCAGTCCAATCAGGCTGGGCGATAATACCGACACGGAAGCCTTGCGCTTCTAAAGTACGACCAATAATGCCTGAACAAAAAGATGGATGATCGATGTACGCATCACCACAGACTAAAATAAAGTCACAACTGTCCCAACCGAGTTGATCCATTTCTTCGCGTGACATCGGCAAAAATGGCGCAGGGTCAAAACATGACGCCCAATATTTGTCGTAATCAAACAACGCTTTAGGCGCTGTCTGCATAGTATAAGCAGTAGACATGGCTAGCAATTCTCGGCTGGCAGATGATAGGAGATCTAAATTAGATCAAAGATGAAAGCTGATCATTTTACCATGAATTCCATTCATCTTGCTTGATTATAATTTATACAAATCTAACTAAGTAATTCAAATCTTTTATATGCCTTGGAATTCGGACCAATTAATACCATTCATTTCAAAATTAGATTATTTAATTGATTTAAGTCTAAGTGCTAAACAAAGACCAATGATTAAAATACAGCCAATAAATATGCTTAATCCAATCCAACCTGTTTTTTCCCAAACCATTCCACTGCCACTACCGAGTACACTTGATCCCATGTAATAGCTAAATAGATACAAAGATGAACCTACCGCTCGATATTGCAAAGATTGCACGGCAACCCAACTACTAGAGGTCGAATGCGCTGCAAAAAATGCGAATGTAGATATCAACAATCCAATTAAAACAAATATTAATAACGGTATGAGCATAATGCTGATTCCAATTAGCATTAAAAAGAGCATTGCAATAAGTACATATTCACGCCCAAAACGTCTTCCCCACTGTGCAGCACGTGGTGAACTATAAATACCAGCCAAATAAGCAATTGAAATCAAACCAATCCATGTTTGTGACAATTGAAACGGATCATCTATGAGTCGATAGCTCATATAGTTAAAGACCGAAACAAAACAGCCCATCAAAATGAATCCTTGCATGAATAGGATTCTGAGTTTTTTATCTTGAATATTTTTTATAAAAGAATGATAGAACCGATCTAAGCGTATTGGATAGGAAATGAAGTGCTTAGAAGCTGGCAGCAATCGTAAAAATGCGATAGCAATACATAGGTTTAATAGACCGATGATCATCATTGCCGACTGCCAAGAAATATAGTCAATCAATACACCAGCAATTAGTCGTCCACCCATCCCACCAATAGCTGTTCCTGAGATATACAAGCCCATCGCAAAACCAATATCTTTTTGTGCAATTTCTTCACCGATATAGGTCATCGCAACAGCCGCAACACCACTTACACTTAAACCAATCAGGATTCGATTAGCTAAAAACACCTCCCAAATAGGAAGCAGCGAACTTAAAACTGAAAGTAGTGCTGCTAGAAATAAAGCACAAACCATTACAGACTTTCTTCCATAGCGATCTGAAATCAATCCCGTAAATAGCAGCCCTATAGCGAGTGCAATAGTCGAAAAAGAGAGTGGAAAACTACTATGGGTCGGACTCACTTTAAAAAAGTCAGCAAAAATCGGCATCATCGGTTGTACACAGTACAAAGATGAAAAAATGGCAAAACCAGCTAAGAATAAGGAGAATAAAATAGCAAGAAATGAACGTGAACCATACTCAATATAGCCTTGTTCAGCGGCTGAAGTAGACATAAGCTTTCCATTTTAGATGGAAACAGTATACCCCTCTCTAGAATTGAATAGAGGATGTATTTGTATAATGCCTACTCCCCTTATCCTATTTTTAGTGCATAAAAAAATCCCCCTATCTCATAAGAGTTAGGGGGATTTTGAATAATGAGCTGGCGATGACTTACTCTCACATGGGTAACCCCACACTACCATCAGCGCTAAGAGGTTTCACTTCTGAGTTCG
>NZ_VOYM01000036.1:0-27893 GCF_013420285.1 Acinetobacter sp. YH01019 | reverse complement strand
GGTATATCAAGTCATGGAGAATAAAGTTGTTGTTCTGGTCCTAGATGTTGATAGACGAGGTAGGGTCTATAAAGGCATGCAATCAAATTGGCTCACGGCTTTTGGTTGTTGAGCTTTTTGAGTAGGTAATTGCTTATATTTTATCGTTTGTTTTGTTGTTTCGATAACTGTATCAATAGCTGTATTGAAAGAGATGCTTGGAAGGATCTGTGCTGCTTCCAGGACATTACTGATCAATTTGGATTGGTATATCAAGTCATGGAGAATAAAGTTGTTGTTCTGGTCCTAGATGTTGATAGACGAGGTAGGGTCTATAAAGGCATGCAATCAAATTGGCTCACGGCTTTTGGTTGTTGAGCTTTTTGAGTAGGTGATTGCTTATATTTTATCGTTTGTTTTTGCTGTTTTAATAGCTGTATCAATAGCCGTATTGGAAGGGACATATTAAAAAAGGCCGCGGTGTACTTCGCAAGCCAGTCCAAATGAGGTACGCCTTTATTCAGGACAATCAGCAAATATAGCCGATCCGTTGTTTATGTTCAACTCTGGATGTTCATCACAGTGATTATTACGCATGGTTAAAGGTTAAAGCAACCAACCAGTAAAACTGCCAAGAAACGGCAACAACTCTTTGGGTAATTCTGGCTAGAATCTGGCTATCGCAAGATTCACTGTGATTTGAAAGATGTTGGTGAGAGTTACGGGATCAATCAGGTCTATCGGTTGATGAAAGCTAATTGTCTTAAATCATAGCGGGGTTATCGTAAACCTAGATCTCATGCTGGTAATACCGCTGTCGTTGCTGCAAACACTTTAGACCGACAATTTATCCAATTCATCCCAACCAACTGTGGGTGACTGAAATCACTTATATCCGTACGCATGAAGGCTGGTTATATCTTGCGGTGGTGATTGATTTATTTTCGCGTCTTGTGGTTGGCTGGTCGATGAAATCCAGAATCACCACAGACCTGCTTTTAAATGCATTATTGATGGCTTTGTGGCGAAGAAACCCAAAGAACAAAGTCCTGATTCATTCTGACCAAGGCAGTCAATACACCAGCCATGGGTGGCAGACATTTCTCAAGCATCATAATCTTGAAAGCAGTATGAGTCGGCGTGGAAACTGCCATTATAATGCTGTTACCGAGAGTTTCTTTCAGTTGTTAAAGCGAGAGAGGATCAAGATGGATATATGTGTCTAGAATTTTGGTGGCTATTCAGTCCAATAGAATAAAGACATGTTTTTAAACTGTTACCTCTATTTCTACAAAATTAATAAATGATTTTTTATGTTCCTTAGAACATGAATATAAATGAGAAAGGGTAGAGTTTTATAGATGGTTAATGAGTTCTAAGGCTCGTCAGAGCTTTAGAAGGAATGTTAATTAATTTTTATAATTCTTCTTTTAAGATAAAAATTTTTAACTAATTGATTACTATTATATTTATATCTAACTCAAGACAAGCTTTTGTCTTAGGACTATGTTTTACTATTTTAAAAGAACTCTTTGAATTTATAACTGTTGATAACTGCCTAAGCTCTTACACAATTTATTGTATAATATAAAGGGCTGTGGGAAAAAAAGTGTAAAGTATTTCTTGTAAACAATTGTTTTTATAGTAAATGTATATTTAATTTTCATTTCTAAAAAAAGTGTAAAATAATTATCTAATCAATCAAATCTTATTAGCTCGAAACTTTGCGAGCGTATAGCTAAATGCGCTAGCATTTTGATATACCGAGTAATAGTTTGAGCAAACAAACGACTGAACCAGTTTACTATAGAATGAGAGTAACAGAGTGCGTTAGTTGATCTCAAGACAAAATGCTATGTCCAAGAGAAACCCTTACACTTTTCTATCTTAGATAAGGGGGGTATGCTTAAAAAAGTGTATAGTTTGATTTTACACTTTTTTATATTGAAATATTATCAATCAAATACTTAAAAAGAGTAAACAATGGACTTGTGTGAAATAAAGTGTTGACATTGATTTATAATTTTGATACTGTTAATCACATAGGATAGAGGATTATCCCTCACTACTTCATATCCTGACAACATATAAATGACACTAAAAATTAAGACCTATTTAGGTAATCCGATAAATGAATTTACAAGATTTAGTAATAAATAATGCAGTAAAAATAGAGCAAGATGCTCAAGCAAATACAATAACAATTATAGCTAGTGATAGCTCCGAAAAACTTTCAAATCTAATTAAGGATTTTCCAGACAACTGTTATGTAAATAAACAAATTACAGGTTGTGGTGGTACAACATTAGTTATCCGTAATGCAAAAAATTATGTAGTTCTCGTTCCTTACATTAACCTACTTAAATCCAAATTAGCAGACAACCAAGGAATTGTTGATTTAATTGGCGTGTATGGTGATACCGAGAGAGAAGAAATAACAGAATATTTAAAAGACACTTCAAGTTCTAGAAAAATTGTTTGTACTTTTGACTCATTACCAAAACTCCTAACAACACCAGGCTTCAATCCAAAAGCATTTAAATTACTGATTGATGAAGCACATACACTTGTGAATTTAGGTAGTTTCAAAGCAGCTACTTGTGAATATGTACTTCAAAACTATAACAAGTTTGGTTCGTACGTTTTCTTAACAGCGACACCAACAAAACGTGAATATTTTCCTTCAGCACTCGAACATTTACCACTATGTACAATCGAGTGGGGTGATGTTAGACCGGTTAAATTTAACCTTCAAAAAATTGAACATGGCGTAGGTGTAAACAATGCTTTGTTTGGATTGTGCTATGATTATTTGATGGGAACAATTGAAGGCAATGCTCATATCTTCTATAACTCAGTGACAGAAATTGCATCTATCCTAAGTAAGTTGAAAGCCTTAGTTGATAAGGAAACAGGTAAGAATCTGTTTAATCCTGACGATATTAGAGTTGTATGTTCAAAATCAAATTCAAACCAAAAAACATTTAATAGTAAGCTTGGCTTGAAATGGGCAAAGATCAGTGACATCACTTCAGCCCCTGCAAAGATCAATCTGTATACTTCAACTGCTTTTGAAGGTGCAGACATCTTCGATGAAGAAGGACAAACCTACATCATCATTAATGGACTCCGTGATGCTACAAAAGTAGATTTCCATGTACTTGTACCTCAAATTTGTGGTCGTATTCGAAACACAAAATATAATGAACACATTAATCTATTAGTTGGAAATCTACCTGAAGCTGCAAGTTGTACAAAAGAAGAATGGATGCAGGAAGTTCAGAAACGTATCCAAGACAGCGAAGACGTTTTGAATGATATCAAAGAAGGTAAAATGTCAGATGCAGGACGTGAACAATTAAGAAAAGCTGCTGAAGATGACAAGTACACATTCAAAGATGAAAAAGGTGAACTGTATGTTTCAGACGTTGCATTGAAAGCTGAATTACAGGCATACGAAGCACTAGAAGCAACTTATGTGGTACGTGTTGTTGCAGGTGCTGAAGTTAATGAAGATGGATATTCTGCCTCATTTAGAGCTTTACTGACTGATGAAACAAAACATAAAGCATTCGCTCATAAACCTGAAGGTGTAGCTAAATTTTTATCAGGTCATAGCCAGTGCTTTTATGAAACGATGAAAGAATATTGTGAAGCAAGAGATGCAGATAATTCTAAAATTTATAAATTGGTTGATGCAAAGGATGACTATTTCAAAACTGCTTATGATGTTTTGACGCACGACACGATTAGAAAATTTGAATATAGAAAGTTACCAATTGAAAGAGCATTAAAGATTCAAGATGCACAGAAGGATAATGCAACTGAAATTCCGACTTTACTTAATTTGAAAAAGGATGAAGTTATTCTTCGTTCAGATATAAAAGTTCGTATTCAAGATGTTTATAATGAACTTAATATACCTGACAAAGCAAAAGCTACTGATATTGAAAAATGGTATAAAGTTAAAGATACTAGATTAAATACAAAGCCTGCTTTTAAAATAGTTAAAATGTTGTAATTAGAATAACTAAATACAAGTTTTTACATCATTTAATACCTCTAACAATACAGCTATTAAATGAACATCCAAGAGATTGTAGATTTAGTTCAATTAAGTCATGACATTGTTAAGATTTCCTCTATAGAAAGCATATTCATCACCTGCTGCAGTCCAATACGCTGTCAGGGTTTACCCTGGATCAGCCCTGTAATTTTCTAGGCTGAGTGCTACAGTTTCACTCTGGTGGATAAAGCTCAATGGAACTTGTCCTATTCCAATCGTCTGGCACAAAGCCAGACCACCAGGACTTTCATGCGATGGCCATGCTTATTACAGAATAGATAAGCGCAATGTGGTTTGATGTAGCCAAAGGCTCTCATCACCTATGCCATTGCAGTATCCATATCCGCATGCATGTCCATGGGCTGGAGAACGCTTGATTTCATCAATACAGATCATTTAATTATACTAGAGTAATATTTGATATTCAAAAGACTAAGCTATCTAGAGCATCTGCTGCAGTAGAATCCTAATGTGAGCAACAGTCTCTTGATTGCTGGCGGCGGTTCAGTTCTTCTTTTACTGGGGGCAAATGCAGCACTTTTAATAATGGAAACTATGGACGGTATTGAATAGCTAGAAAAAGCGGTGGTTCACCGGATGCTTACAGTTTGAAACGTACCATAAATTAATATTAAAACCAGATATATAAAAAGATATCAACCCGTATAGTTTAGTGCTTTAGAATCTGTATCACCCCCAGTTTAATGCGGCACATCACATCTATAACCTGTTACAAAATAAACAAATATTATTCTTGTAGACTTATATTAATCCTTTATACAATAGAGCTATTGTTACATCTATTTAGGTAGAAGAAGAAATGATAATTACCATTGCCAATCGTAAAGGTGGAGTAGGTAAGACAACACTGGCTACAAACCTTGCTGTAGCCTTGAGTAAGAAGGGGTCTATAGTCCTAGTTGATGCTGATGATCAACAGTCAGCTCTTAAATGGTCTAAGCGTAGAACTCAAAATCCTGTTTATACTGAATACCATACTGGTGATTTAAAGAAGATCCTTTTAGATCTTCAAAAGAAATATGACTATGTTTTATTAGACGTAGCTGGGCGTGACAGTGAAGAATTTAGATCTGCTCTTCAAGTCAGTGATAAGTTAATTGTTCCAACACAACCAAGCCAAGCCGATGTTGAAGTCCTTCCATTTGTATTGAAATTATTTAATACCTATCACAAGGTCAATGAAAAGCTTCAACCATATCTGGTTGTTAATAAAGCTCCATCAAATACAAGATCTACTGAAGTTGCAGATTCAATCGAACTGCTAGGAACACTTCCTAAATTCAAGTTATTAAACACCATTATCCGTGATCGTAAACAATTCCGTGATGCAACGATTCAAGGCTTGTCTGTAATGGAAATGGGTAGCTCTAAGGCTAGAGATGAATTTAATGATTTCTTGGTGGAGATCCTATAATGGTTAAAAATAAGAGTAAACCATCTTTAGGTTTTGGTGATGATCTTGAGGAAATTTTAGAGAATCCTGAAGCGACTGTAGATGATGCTAATGGTCAAGAAGTCGAATACACACGTAATTTAATGTACAAGATTATTCTCACTCCACACACCCAAGATGTGAAGAAACGCTTTCGTAAAGAGCACGGACGTTTAGCATCTGTACCTTTGTATTATGAGGAAGAGAAAGTTCTAAAAGAAGCAGCCGGATTCGTTGGTGAGTCTTTGAATGATTTTATTCGTGATGTAATTCTGAAAGAAGCAAAACGTGTTTTAGGTGCTGAAAAATATAACTTAACACTGGGTAAACCATTTAACCAAACTAAGGTTAAATTGAGTGAAGAGGAGCATCAAAAATTGAGTGAACAGCGCAAGGCTGAACGTAAGAAAAATAAATAATAAAAGTCCATCTCCTAACTTTATCTAACAATATATTAATTCATATAATATTTTCTAATTTCTTTGGTGTGTTCTGCCACTGAAAATTATTTGATTAGTGTACAAAATAGCTAACACAAACTAGCTGTAGTTTCGTAATAACACTAAATATAAAAAAAATGGAAGAATAATTTACTAAGTTATTGTTTTTAAGTTGATCCTTGTTTTATATGGGGGTGATAATAACTTCTGATTACTAGTTTTTACCTTAAATATACCGATTGAAAGATTCATTTAAAGGCTATGAATACATGAGTTTTACAGTTTGGCTAGGTCAGCATGAGTACTTTTCACAAGATTTAAGATCGACCATGAACGTGATTAAGTTATAGGGGATTGATGAAATAGTTTTTATGAATTTCTGGCTTTCTGGGCTGATTTTATCAAATTCATGTCTATGCAAAATTGCGACATATTTCTCGTGCTGGTAGTTATCCAGAGTTTGGTCTGCATCTATCCATAGTGCAGACCTTTTTTTGGTGACAGTTTTTTCTTAGTGATTTTCGATCTGGATGTAGTGATTTCACGTTTGCAGAATATATCTTAGCGGTGATCCATCTAATATTCGTGATTATAAAGAGAGCTAATTCACAGGTTCTACAGATTATGTAGCGACTAACTATATCAAAGTCTATTTGCAGTTGATGGTTGGCGCTTAGTTTATATTTACGCTTAGGTTTCAGTTAAAAAATCAATATTCTGTTGAATCCGTGATTGAATCATCTGTAGGGTAGATTCTCGAATTTGATGGGGATACAGGCGCTGCGCAATTTGACTAAATTGAAGTGCAATTTCACGCATGGTCAAGATGATCTCATCGACTTCTAGAGTAGTCAGATTAGCTTCTGAAGTACCGAGTTTATGTATGTCATTTCGGGAAATATTGAGCGCTTCTCCCATAATGTCCATTTGATGATAACCACCTGGACCCTCGCAGAAGGTCACATCATAGGCTGGAGCCAATTTCCATTGACCATTTTTCTCCATGAGAAATGAAAAGTTCTTAGTATGGTCATCCCGATTATTGAAAAGCACATTAAACACAGCACGTTTAAAAGCATGCAATCTTTCTCGTACATCTTGCGTACACATCAAGGTTGCCCGGAGAAAATTGCGATAGTCTAGGCTACCTGGAACTTTATAGTCTGCTCCTGTATATGCAGCCAAACTCTGCATTGGAATCCGCATACCATTTTGACGATCGAATCGTTTAGAAGCAAAAGCCGTTAAACCATTGGGCAAATTAAAGAAATGGGTATCTGGAGTCTCAATTGCACAAAGTCGCAAACATTCTGCATAGACGGCTTCAATGGCGCAGACTTCAGGATGCTCTTGCTGAGCAGGAAACTTAATCAGCCAGGCTTCATGTTGATCAGAATCTTGAGTCGAAAACTCTAAATTGACAGGATCTCGGTAAACCAACGCTTTTGGTCTGGCACCTTGAGGGGAGCCACCCATGACCAATAAATGCTGTAGAAATTCACCACCTTCACCTTTGAGTACTTCTTGAACTTCCTGGGCCAGTTGTTGTAAAGGGATATTTTCTGAGGTTTGCATGTCAGCAACACAAGGTTCAAAGGAGAGGGCACCCATTGCGTGACTACTAATATAGGTCAGACGCTCCAAAGGTCCAATTCGTGCTGAATTTAAGCCAATTTTTTTGAAATATCGATCCATCAACATCATGCCCCAACCATCTGGTAAAGCGTCATAGACTGGACCTGGGAGTCCCATTTGATGAGTAGGAAAACCTTGTCTGAATGGTAGACCTTTTAAAGGCAGCAAGTAAGAAGAGAGCTCAACACCTTGCTGTATTGCTTCTGGACTATATTCAAAAGCAATGGTGGGTCTACCTGTCGTGGCTGTTGAACTAATCAGCGTTCCCCATAACCATGATTCGCCCCAACCGTTGTAATAAACATTAAGTCTATTGAGCATTATCCCTTCCTCTTAATACGGTGGCGCTTACTTTGACTCTCATAGCGAAGAATGTCATTCACACTGTTAAGCTGAGGTTTAAATAGTTCCTGAAGTTCGTTTAATCGACCCAAGACCATTGCAATACGGACTAAATTTTCAACAGATACATTTCGTCCCGCTTCAAGATTCGAAACTGTATTCACGCCGACACCAGCGCGTGCTGCTACCTCAGCTTGAGACATCTCCAGAAAGAGTCGTTGCTTACGTAAACGCTCACCTAAAAGAGTCACAACTTCTTCTGGTTTAGTGAAATATAAATCCATTAAATTGGGTCTTAAGAATGAATAATTTAATTAAATCACAAAATAATGGAATTAATCTATAGCTATAGTGTGGCTAAGGAGGGCTTTGTTGCACAGCACATCAGAAGGGTAGGTATAGTCCTTGGGTATCGGTTACAGAAAATCATCAGGATGTACTTTGACTGATTGTTGATACGGAGATTTCAGTATTTTCATTTTTCCTAATAGGTCACATTACTTAGAAAGGGTTCTTCGAAAATTAGTTCATACTTTAAAAATCCTATAAATATTGAGGATATTTTCTTAATGCTTTCAATATAGCATGCGGCTATATGTAACTCGAACGGGCTTAATCTGCCTTTCAGTATAAATTTTTTGGGCGTGAGAGGGGAGAGGTGTGAGGGCAAGCAATTTATATCGTGGATACTTCTAAATTACTTATGTAATAGAAGGTGGTAAACATGGATTTAGAGGTAATAACACTAAATATAAAAAAATTGGAAGAATAATTTATTAAATTATTGTTTTTATGTGGTTATTGGTGATGTTATGAATAATAATAACTTTTTTCTTGATGAATTTTACCTAAAAAAATTGATCAGATAATTTTCTTTAAATGTCATGCATACATAAATTTGACAGTTTGAAGGGATCGGTATGTGCATTTTTCACAAGGTTAAAGATCGACCATAAATGTGATAAACGGCAGAGGATCATTGAAAAATGAATGGATTTAAACACTACATGTATGCACGAAAAAAAGTATCGCTGCGGTTCTGCTGACAGGCTGTATTGAGCATTGAATGCAAATGATGTAGTAATTGTCTACAGGCTATAGGACCAGCATGAAGAAGAATGAAATGTAGTTGCCAATTTATAACCTTGGTTGAAAAGCATAGCATTGTTATTCGGAGAAGTGAGGTAAGCCATCCTTCTCTTATTCATTTAAAATGATTCTTACTCAACTGATCTCGACTCATGGGCTGGTTCCAATTAGACGGATAATAACTTCCATCCCCTATCTTTTTCTTACCACATTTCTTGCATTTAATCCCTTCTTTGGAGATTTGATTCAGCATCACTGTTGTCGGTTGAATCAAATCAATGACATAGTTCGTTGGTTCAGGAAAAGCAGAAGAGGCTGCTTTATTGCAAAAGAGAACATTCGGATCAAATGGATTGGATTGCACAAAAGCCATGATACAGCCACAGAGTAATTCACCTGCATGTAATCTGTAACATCCATTCAGGTCATCAGACGAAGATTAATCTGAAATTTAAGCACTAAACGCCATAAATCTATGTATGGGCAGACTTTTTTGAGACATATGTTGATAAACATGCGGCAAGTTACATTGCTTAAAAGTCTATCTAAGTTAACGATCTATTCAATTCTGGATAAGTAATCTGAATATTACGATCCTAAATTACCCGAAGAGTATTAAGATTTCTAAGAATCGTGATTGTTGGTTTATTTGGGAAATTAATCAGTGGATTGAAGCAAAGATGATGGCTCATTAAGGATTGTGGGCTTCGACTACTTAAATTTTAGGTATTTTGAATAAAGCATATTTCAAAAATCTTAATTAATGGATTTAAATTACCATAAAAACCTTCAATATTGGCTTGAATCCATTGTTGTTGAGAGTCAATGCGAGACCAATCAATACCATAACCACAATGAGCAATCAGATGCTCAAAGAAAATCCGTTGTGTACGTCCATTACCTTCACGGAATGGGTGTATGACATTAAGCTCACAATACAAGTCGGCAAGTTGAGGAATCAGTTGTTGTGCTGCTAAGCCTTGAAAGTATTTTTTTTCTTGAAGCGGTTTGAGTAGTTTATTGGTTTCAATTTCAATACGGGAAAAATTACAAAAACGGGTGTCACCTTTGGAAATATCGATTTGTCTTAACTTTCCTGCCCAGTCGTATAAGTCGCCAAAGAGCTGCGCATGAATTGATTTTAAGTATTGTAAGTCGTAAGGTGGTTCAGCATATTCAATTAAGTTACTTGCCAATCCAGACAGTTCTAGTTCAGCTTGTTCTAAAATTTGTTCATCATGAATATTGAGTTTGTTCTTTAGGATATTTGTGCCAGGGTAACAATACAGGCTGTCACCCATTTCCCCATATTTATCCATACATGCACCTGACTAAGTTTCGGGTTGCGAATACTTCTTATATTTTTGCAAGATTTCAGCTTTACTTTGTTGAGTTGTTTGAGCTGTCGTTGTAATGCCTTCAAGCTTTAGGCTGGCTTGATAGTTTTGCGCACGTGTCGCTTGAATATATTTTTTTTTCTGTTCAGTGGTTCTGAGCATTTCGAAACTCCATTGATGCTACACGTGAAGTAAGTATAGCAGAGAATCTTTTTGATCAATGCTGCATACACAGCATTTCAAAATGTAATACAACGGTATTGTTTCATGTAATAACAGAAAACTAAAAAAAAGTGGAAGAATTTTTAAAATTTAGACCACCCATGATAAGTAAACCATATGTATTTGTTGATAATTGTAATTTTGAGAAAATTTAGTTGATAAATTAAATGAATTTTAATATACAAAGATATGCTCATTTTTTATATCGATAAAAATGTTAAAATTTGACTATTTAGTAAAAAATATAGAGATATTTATGGGGCAATTTATCATGCCCTTTTGCTTTGAGCGACAAAATGTTCAATTTAAGATAGTAAAAATTAACTCAGAACTACTGAAAATCAAAAAGATTAAACAGAGCCAGAAAGTAGTAGTACAAGCAAAGTTCAAAATAATCTATGTGAAAATTTGGCAAAAAATATTGCTATTAATGCAAACGGAGCCATGCTTACGTGTACATTCTAATTATGTTGCAATCTTACAGTTGATACATAATCTTGATGATTTTATCGAAAAATCACAGCAACACTTGTGCTTTGAGAGAAAAGCTCAGAAAGAGCTGGATGCTAAATTTTTTGCTAGATTTTTTAAGCTGACAAAGAGTTCAATAAAAGATCAACTTTTACCAAATTGTTCAGATCGTAATGAATTTAACCAATGCAATTTGATAAAAAATTAAGCGAAAGCGAATATGCCAAAGATTGAAACAGAAGAGCAATTCTTAGATTTAGCAGAAAAATTCCAAAAAGATTATTGTTTATTACGCAATCATGTTGTGAATACACAATTTGTCGATCTATCAGATGATTTACGTGAAAAAGCCCATGCTCTATATAAGGAAGCACAACAGATATATGGCTATATATCTAGTTCTAGACAATTAGGTAAATATTATTATCTAGCTTCTTTAAGTTATTTTGCATGCCCGACTACTAGTAATACTCAAGAGCTGTCGTCTGAACGTTATTTGATTCTACAAGCGAGTTTTTTAACATATCGGCAGTATCAAGAATTTGCAAAAATTGATAAAGCTGAGAATAAGCAAAAACATGTTTGTGATCTCTTTCGCTATGTATCACGATATGTTCTGGATTCTAATCATGCTGAATTATTTCAAGAATGCAGTGAGCTACTAAATCGCTATGTCATGTACGAACGTAACTTGAAAAAGGAGGATCGTAATCAACTTTTTAATATTAAAGATTTCAAACAAGTACAAGCCATAGAGTATTTATCGGCTCTATTAATAATTTTTAAAAGACTTGATGATCGTCGTGTTGTTCATCGTCAGCGTAAGTCAAAAAAAAGTAAAGTTTTGCAATGGCCGACGAAAAATGAACTCAAAAAATTTCGTGAAATTAAAACGGGTAAGCAAGTAGATATTGGACATAACGCAAAGATCAGTATTTATGATGCCGCTCTTCACAAAGATGAAGAGGGTGAAGTTGATCTATTAGATCCTGAAATGGAGTTTTATTCAGAAGATGAAAAGTCTAAAAATTTAAATTATATACTCAGCGATAATGCGACGCATCTAATGCGGCATCGCCAGCGCCGTCATGCTCCTTTTGTTACAAATCCACATTATTTGGCGCCAGATATACTGAAGCAAATTGTTTATGTGTTGAGAACCGAGTTATCCGGGCACTGGAGGGATGCTGCAATCGCTGCAGCATGTTTATTGTCACTTTTGACGGGATTATCACCCGTCGCACTGATGGATTTTAACGAGCTTATTCAAGATGGAATTTTGATCCAGAATGGTTCAAGTAGACGTCGCGAATATTTACTCAAATTAAATCTTAAAATTACAGAGCAGAAGATTAAGAGCTTAAATCATGTGCGGTGGAATGAAGTGATGACACATCAACTACATTTACCTTCTGCTTGGTTTGACTATATAGAACAAGCATCGAATCCACTAATTTCATCAACACACATTAATACGAAACTTAAGAATTGGCTTGATAATCGGTTTGTAGGTTCGATCACTGTAGAAAAACTGCAGGCTCAATTATATTTTCATATATATTATGAAACATATAATGAATATCTTGCTCATGTAATTGCTGGGCGGGATAGTCAGCATCACATGCCTGGTATCTATTATGGCGGGCTACCGAAAACTCAACTCAGTAGCACATATCTAGCCTTTTTAGAAAAAGCACTTACACCACATTCCACACATTTTACTGAAGACACGGCTGAACTAAAAATATTGCAACAACAATTCAAAGTACAATCTGCATTATCTATAGGAAGGATAGGGAGCCAACTGGCACTTGAACCCAATTTTGTGAAAGAGCAATTCCATATTTTACATAGACATTGTCACGAAAACATCCAAGAAGATAAGCACATTATTAATCAACTTAATGCATATGCGTGTTGGATGTGGCATATCAGTTTGTTGAGTTTGGCAAGTCGGCCTAAAAAAAACCTGTTGGGGAATTTGGATGATTATTGTGTTGAGCTCAAGCTTTTATATGTGAATGATAAAAAAAATAGTAAAGCAAGAAAAGATGGTCGTTTTATCCCTTTATCTGATTTTTTCATAAAAACACTGCAAAATTACACTGCCTTTTTAGAACAAATTATTGAAGCGTACGGTTCATTTTTTAGACAAGTCTTTGCAAAGAAGAAGATAACTGTAAATGATCTTTTTGGTAAGGTCATTTTTAGTAAAGATATCTTGCCGATAACTGTCAAAGAATGGCAGAGCAGGAAAATTAAGTTAATCCCTTTATCGAGAAAATGGGTGAATTCATATATGCAAGGAGTCTTTCCAAAGAATATGTATTCGAATTGGTTACGTCATTTTGACATGAACTTTTTGATGCATGAGCAGCAAGAGGGTAAACCAGCATTAGCTTTTCACTTAATTCAGGCCCTGTATGGTCATGACCAACGTGACCGAGAGGCTTTTCATCCGCATTCTTCACTTATCCCGAATGTCTATGTACAGCAAGCCCGCCAGCAATTGCAAGATAATGTCAAATCTTTATCGATTAAACACTTAGAGCGAAAATAGTTGTATGCAAAAAATCAAAGAACTAATAAAACCACAACTAGATGATCTATTTGTTGATATTCATAAAATGGTGAAAAAGTCGCTAGATAGACAGCCTTCTCCACCTGAAGTATTGACGAAAGAAATGCAGCAAAAACTTGATCAGCAGATCGCTGAAAAATGGCATGACATTAAAGATAGTGTTGATTGTTTGAGTCAAAAGTTGAGCCGAGACGAACAATCAAAACTGATGCAATTTACTGAAGATGAATTTAATAAAAGAAGGAAGCAATTCAACCAGAATGTAGATAAAAAATCATACAGAATTAAGCTAAATCCACATACTAAACGGATCGTACTGCCTAGAAAAATTGAGAGTACAGAGTCACGGTTAGAACAGGGGCATCTACATATCCATGTACTTAAGGAATTAAGGCAGTATTGGCAAGATTCATTTGAATATTGGAATGAACCAAAGTACTTATGGGGAAATTTATGCTTAAGTTTTATATATATTTCAGGCTGTGCAGATGAACAGCATTTGATTGCTATTCAGAAGCAATTGCAGGAGGCCATTGAGCTTGGTACAGATCTGAATTGTTTTCGGTTATACCATTCGGACTACAAAAAAATCACTAATCCATTGTTACTACATTATCGTGTTGAAAACTCTCAATATGGCAACGATGTAGAACAGGGAAAGTTGTACCAATGGAAACATGTTTTTTTTAACCCATATGCGCAGTTCATTTTGCAATATTTAAAAAAGTTGAAAGCTACTCAGAAAGAATTTTGTCTGCAACATTCAGTTGAAGATTGTATTTTAGAAAGCTTGAGTAAGATAGGCAGGAAAAAAAGTCTTGGGGATCTGCAATATCAAATTAAACGCCGTGGATTTCGTGCATTTAATGATGTGCAAATGGTACTCGAATTTAATCCAAACCTCAGCATAGATATATTTTTGAGTAATGTGCTTCAGCAAGAGATTAATACTGTTGCTTTAAGGCCATCCGAATTTAGATTGCTGTGGAATAATGATTACAATCAAGTCACAGAACCAGATAATCGCCCTATTCATTTTGAACAAGAGCAGTTACTTCCTGAAGTTCCGACTGTTCAAAGCAAATTACAAACGATTCCGTATGAGTTGATGTTGTTTGGTCAAAAGAAACGTAAAGGTCAAAAAGTTGAGCGTTTAGATAAAAAGAGGAATAAAGAAGAACGCACGCTACGTTTTTGGCAAGAAACTAGAAGGGTGTTAGAGGAGAAGATAGTTGATGCTAATACGGAGGAAAAGTCTTTAATTGATGCTCAACTACGCTTAATTCACTGGTTAATGCATTTAAAAAAACGAGGGCTTCAATTATCAACTATTGAAAGCTACTTAGGATCGTTTGGCAAAGAATTTATATTTGAGATTTGGCTCAATAAATTAGATTTAAAGCAACAATCCATAGATGACTATGAGGATTTATATCGGCAGCTATTGAAATACAGCAGTGAACGTGATGAAAAAGCAGTTCAACGAGATTCGGTGAAAGGAAAAACCTCTCGTAAGATGCACCAAAGCGCAGAATACCGTTTTGGTCGCCTAAAAGATTTTCATCAATTCTGTATAGAGAATTATGATGCTCCAGGGGTATTGGTGTTACAGAATTCAAGTTTTAAGCATTTACAAATTTGCAATGCACGGCTAGTGAGTCCTTTGCTATTTGGCAAATTATTGGAAAAACTAGAAAATTTAAGTCAAGAGCCAACGGCATCAGAGTGGGTCGATCATCTGAGTTGTTTAAAGCTGATGTATTTACTAAGTTATAGAACTGGACTTCGATTAAATGAAGTTCGTTGTCTTAAAATACAAGATATTATTTGCCCAGAGCTACTTTATAAAGAAAAAGAAAATACAGTTTTTAATAATATCACGCTTCATATCCAAGACAATTCATATCGCCGTCTGAAAACGCGAAGTGCGAATCGTCAAATACCATTGAAAATTGCATTGTCAGAACATGAGTTTTTAGTAGTACAACGTTACATACAACATCGTTATGAGCAATATTTGGTTAATCAGCAGGATGATCTACTTTTTAGTGTGAATCATCGTGTATTAACTGATCAATGTATCAGCAAAATTACAGTAGATTTGTTTAGTCAAATATTAGGTATGCATCATGGCTTTAGTTTTCATACATTACGCCACAGTGCTGCTAACTATCTAGCAATAACTTTGCTCGGTTCAAAAGAAATGATCAAGACCTACACAGATTGTCCTTGGGTAAAAGCAAAAAAGATGAGGGATTTATTGTTTGGTATGAAAGCACGTGCTCAAGAAGAGATTATTCAACATAAATGGCAGGTGCTCGCCTCTTGGATGGGGCATAGCAGTATTGAGCAAACGGCTTCAAATTACCTTCATGTTTTGGATTTATTAGCAGTCGATCGAATTTATAATTCGCCGTGTATCATTTCAAAAAAAGTATTAGAACAGTGTTTTAGTCCAGTGAAGTCAAGTACAGACTACATAAACCTAAATCGTTATACTCAGCAGCAGAAATGGTTTAATTCTTATCAGCAAACACAGCCAGTTACGATGGCTGGCCGACAAGAAAAGAAGTTTAGTATAGAGAAGAGTACTCTGACACCTTTTCAACGTTTGATAAGTTTTAGAGAAGGTCGTTTAAGCGAAGATACCCAAGCTCAAGAATGGATGCAACGATGTCAATGGATGAGCACTAAATGGATGGATCGCCAAAAATTTAATTTAAAAACGAATTATGTTTATAGTAAGAATTTAGAAGAGAGTTGGTTTGATGAACTTTACGAAAAGGCTAAAAAACTGACTCGTCCAGATGAAATAATTCCTCTCCTTGATTTTCATTATAAAGATGATAGGCAGCAAGATGCACTGAAAGAAAAGAACATGGTTAAGGCGCTTAAAATATTATTATTATTTGGAAAACTGCGTAAGAATTTTCTACATTTTCAATGCCGAATGAAAGGTGATGAGCAACAAATTGTTAATTTTATTACTGGTATAGAGCCAATGTTAGGAGATCATCTGTATTTAGAAAAACAAAACTACCCAGTTAATTTGGATGCTCCTGAGCGAACCGTTAAATTTAGTTTTCAAAGAGTTGTCGGCTCTAACAAAAAAAATGTTACTCCGCTGGTTATATTTAATTTAATGTTAAAAATGATGCAAAAAGATGAACTCTGGATCAAATAGCCTAAGCATGTTAAAGGGGAATTGTTTAGAAATTTCCCTGTTTATAAGTAAACTGCCTTTATGAAAAGCACCATGCTGACTTGGATTAATAAGCGGAATGTAGTATCACAGTTTGATCGCTGGATTTACGAAAATGGTGTGAAGATTAGCGGTATGGTAAATCGATGAGCTAAAGTGTTGTAGTCCAAACTCGATCTGACAATTACCCATTTTTTAGTGTGCCCGTCAGGTTAAATTTGAACTGAATTTTTCTCAGCCCAAATTCATTTCCAATCAAGTTATGTTTCAAGTGGCGTGCGAACACTGCACAATTTAATTCACGGTGCCTAAGACAGGTATCAACTTCGGACCAGCCATTCTAGCTTTGCTAATGATTTCCACCAGCTCATCATAAGTCAGTTCAAACTTATCCTCACTATCAAATACATAGACCATATTCTTGCCTTCATGTTCAGGTGGAGTAGGTGGTACAAATCGTTTCGGGATAAGAATTTGTGCGAGTTGTTCGTCAGTTAATTTAAATAAGTGCATGTTTTTATCCTACTCTTGGTAAGTCAGACCATTTGGTTAAATACGAAGGTGATCTAAGGTTTTGATTCATGTGCCATGTGGCTTCTTTATTGTTGGCAATGCCTAGCGTGACGAGATTCTTCCCAAACCGTTCACTGATGGCTTCGACGGCATCTGAAAGCCTTTCTCGCTCTTGCTTATGTGAATAGTCCGTGAATAGATCGGGCACAAACTTGGATTGATCTGTAATTTCGAGCAGCACGATTCCCGCCTTTTTATACTTAAAGCCTTTCTTAAATATCTGATCGATGCCTTTCATCGCGGCCTTGGTGATGAGCAGTAGATCATCCGTATGCTCATGCATTTGAACGACGATGTAAGGCGAGTAGCGCTCTGTATTATCAAAGCGACTGGTTTGGATATACACGCCGATCATCTTGCAGATTGAGCCATCTTCCCGCATTCGTTTCACGGCTCTGGCCACATAAAGCCGAACCGAAGCTTTAATGTCATCCATTTCATACACTGGGTTGCCATATGAACGGCTGCTGATGATTTGCTTCTTCGCTACAGTATCATCACTAAGGTCAATACAAGAAAGGCCCTGTAGCTCAAGCACCGTCTTTTCCATCACGATACTAAACTGCTTTTTGATTTCTTTAGGATTGGCATTGATCAGATCCAGCACAGATTGAACACCCATAGTATTGAGCTTCTTACAGTTCTGTCTGCCTACGCCCCAAACCTCAGACACATCAACCTGCGCGAGTAGCGTTTCTGTAGAGCATGGGTCCATATGGGCCAGATTACAGACCCCATTGAAGAACTTGTTTTTCTTGGCGAGATGATTGGCAATCTTGGCTTCGGTTTTAGAGCGACCAATTCCAATACAGCAGGGTAGGCCTAACCAACGCCAAGCCTTAGCCCTCATGTCTTGAGCATATACAGTCAGGTCAAATAGATGCTCGTAAGCTGTGAGCTTCAGAAAGCATTCATCAATGGAATAGACCTTGTATCTCCTGGTGCAACATAGTCCCCAGGCAGCTCCATAAAGCGCTTGGACATTTCGCCATATAAGGAGAAATTACTGGATAGCACCTGAATGTTATGTTGTTTGATCAGCTCTTTAATTTGGAATACAGGAACACCCATCTTGATGCCTAAGTCTTTCGCTTCCTGGCTTCTGGCCACGGCACAGCCGTCATTGTTGCTGAGCACAATGGTTGGGCGATCATTCAAGGCAGGATTAAACACACGCTCACACGAGACGTAGCAATTATTCACGTCGACTAACGCGAATATTTCATTTTCACTTTGCATGGTTATTCTTCTTTTTATGAGCGGTGATAAATACGCTTTAAATTAAAAGTCACCACACCCCAGATTGATATGGTCTGACTATCATCAGGAATGATGTGATTGTAATTCGAATTTTCAGCCTTCAACCAAAGTTCTGGAAGCGGATAATCTTCATCTCCAAATATTTCTTTGATTTCAGACTTGGACATCTTATTGGTGATCATCAGCCGCTTAATGGTCGAGGCATTGTCATCAATCAGGGCAACCACGATATCGTAATGCTTGGCTTCAATACTGCGATCAATAATGATTGGATCATTAATCTCTAGGCCAGCATCGAGCATGGATTCACTGTCTACATAGGCAATAAAAGTAGAAATAGGGTTGTGAATCAGGAACTCATTCAGATCGAGTGCTTTGTCTTGCTCATCCTTGGTGCTGAAGGCCGGACCTGCAGGAATACGCTCTAAAGAGACGGGAATAGATACTTTGGATTTGGGTAGGACAGCAGTAAGCCCTAATTTTTCAACAAGCTCATTTTGAACAGCGATTTGTTCAAGCACGGTGTTGATGGTAGGACTTGGTTTACCCTCTGGACCCATGAGCTCTTGTAAAGATGACCATGCGTCGTCAGAGAAGTAAATAGGCAACTTCTTAGACATGAGATACTCCTACGCTACGAGGCGTGTTTGGAAGTAGAATTTGTTTAAATAGGATATTACTAACAGCGTTTAAAATTCAAATTTAAAAAGTTGTGGATAAACAAGGATGCGTCAGAATAAGACGTTTTGTTTCTGCTCATCGCGTGGAAATGTGACGAATTCATCGGGCATTTGAAAGAAATATTCATGCGCATGTTCATGATCGGCTGTTAGCCAGTCTTTTCTGTACTGTTCTGGAATAACGATGATGGATCGCTTCTCATCCTTCGGTGCATGGAATTGTTTCATAAAAGGGTGATGGTCCGAATTGATGGTCAACATTGAAAAGGAACGTACCTTATTGCCATTAATCACTGCATCATCATAGATCCCTGCAACAGTAAAAGGCTGATCATCTTTACGCTTGATGGTGTACCAGTGTGGCTTGTCATTGATGTATTTCGGCTCATAAAATTCTTGTACTGGGACTAGGCAGAACTTGCTGTACTTCCAAGCATGTCGAAAGCTAGGCTTATCTGCTACAGACTCAGTTCTGGCGTTATAAGTATGACTGCTGAACTTCAATTCTTTCGCCCAGCTCGGTAGTAATCCAAACTTTGCAATATCAAGCTCTAAGTGATCTGAGCCGTTCAGAATGATTGGAGCATGATAGGAAGGGAATACATGATCCTTAAGCTCAAGATCAAACTGGCTTGTATCGACACCTAAGAGTGTCAAATTTCTTTTATTTGGAAATAGGTAATTTGAGCACATAGCCTGATCACATAACTAAAGAATTTATCTGAAATTGTATACGATGCTTTATGGAACACATGGGATTTATGGTGTCAGTTCAAGTAGGCTATATGAAAAAAGTCATGATGGGGCAAGTTACATTTTCAGTTAAAGTATGACTTATGGGATGCAAAACTACGTTGGGCGTGAAGTCATAAAAAAATTAATCAGGATTTTGCATAAATAGTGCGCCGTAAGGCGCATTATTTTTAAGGAAGGTTTGTATTACTCGACAATATATAACTTATGTTTTTTCTTCGGGGGCTCAACTTTAACTAAAGCATCAAATGTTAATTGATTAAAATCTTCTTCAGAGATTCCAATTTCATCAAGCATTTTATTTTTATCAAAAGATGGTTGTGAGGCTAAAACAGAGATAATTTTGGGCAACATCAAACTCTCATCTCGATGAGTTTCTTCAGGTTCATTAATGTTGTAGCCCAACGAATTGATCTTTATAGAGTTACTACGATTAACCCAATCACTAACTAATCCCAGCTTGTGAGCTTTATAGTTAATAGCCTTCAGGGATGTTCGCCAAATCTTTTTATACTCAATCATATTTTCTAGTGAAAAATAGCGTGGAGCAGTAGAAAGAAATGCATCTGTTGGCATTAAAAATTCAGATGAAAATTGATCCGCTTCAGTTTCGAGAACACGATTATCTTTCTCGACACGAATTTTTTTGTTATGCGTATGCATAACGATATGACCAAGTTCGTGTGCACAATCGAAGCGGGCTCTTTCGGCAGACTTAAATGTATTTAGAAATATGAAAGGGCTACCACTTTCATCATCAAAAAAAGATAGTGCATCAATTTCTCGAATTTCAGTCGGTAATCTAAAGACACGGATTCCCTTTAGCTCACACAACGAAACAATGTTATTAATAGGTTGATTACCTAAAGCCCATAAACCTCTCAACTCTGACGCTAGGTGATCGGCATACTTAGATTCACCCAAAAACTCAGTAATATCTAAATCAGGACGGTGAAAAGTAGGTAACTTTACTTTCTGATTTAAGTACTTGTTAATATTTATTGCTAAAAGAGTATATGCCTCATTAGCTTTTCTATGCTGTGCTTTAATACGAGCAACCGATCTATAGAAGATTTGGTCTGTTTCATGTGGTTGTGTGTCATTACCTGCAAAGAATGACTTGGGTAAATTTAATACACGGCATATATCATCTTGATCATTTTCATTGATTTCTTTATCCACGTCTAAAAGTTGCTTTACCTTAGAGATAGAGCAACTCAATTTTTCTGCGAAATCGGTATTGCTAAGTCCTCGTAATTCTTTAGCAATACGTAAACGATCTTTATTAAACACATTAACCTCAGATTAAACTACAAGCTGAATATCAAAATCATCTGGTTTAATTTCATTAGATGGTTCCAATACTGGCTTAGGATCAGTTTTTACAGGAACTGTATTATCTATTTCAAATGCAATTCTGCAAGTATGGTCACTTGGTAAAATTGAAATTTTTTTCGCTTTTAAGTCCTGTACGAAGCTAGTTGGGTATGCAAATTCAAAAGGAATATTTGGGATATCAATGTCTTTATAGGCTGGATGTGATGCTGAAGGAAAGTATAAAATCCATGTTCTCAATTTTGTCTCATCATCATAAGCAGACTGATTCTCCTTAATATTATTTAATGTCATTAATCCTTTTTCACAGTGTGCTGATACAACTTGATCAGCTAACCCCAATGCAATATTCCCGCTCATAAAGATAATTTGTATTTTCTTTACTGTATTCTCAATTCTTGGCTGGCTGTCATTGTGGAATATCCAAGCAGGATCAGATTGTCGAAGCAGTAAAGCAATCTGTTCTCCAATTTTTCCCCATCGTGCAATAAAGCGTGCACGGTTATAGTGAGTATTTGTTCTATAGTCAGCATCACCGATCATAATTGCGTTTCTGACTAACTCGAGATCAGGTAATCCTAACTGTTTAGCTTTTTTGATAGCATTTTCACCTTTGAAAAAATCACATGGCGTGGGTTCAGAAGGTTGGATTGATTCTTCATCAAGGAGATTTAAATTCATCTTAAAAGTTATCCTAAAGTAGCGAATGTCTTTTTTATAACATCTTTTGATGTTTTAAAAAAGACATTTTTTATAAATGTGTGCTATCTTCACTTACAACTTGATAATAAGAATTTTGGAGAAGAGACGTTGAGTAACTTATTCATTAATCATAAAAATTGTCCTGAATGCGGTGGCCGTATCAAAGGCTATTATTACTACTGTGGGCAGTGTGGTAGTCAAAATGTTGTAAACTGGAAGCACACGGGGATATTTTTGTTGATTGCTGGAAAGATTTTTCTGGTTGCTATGCTTTTTTTGCTAAAAAATTTTGTTCAAATCCATTTTTTTCACAAGTTTCATTGTGCTAATTTTTTAAATAATTCATAGAGGTTGATAGTAAAATGAAAGTTAAAGATTTAATTAAATAATTAGAAGAGTTTGATCTGGAATTAGATGTTTTAATTGCTAATGAAGAGAACAAAATCATTGGCATAAAAACCCTAGCCCGATTCTTTGAAATAAGCTATGTTTCTTTTGTTCATCCAGAGACACAAAGAAATGATATGGAAAGAAATGTTGAATTTACCTTTTTAGGAATGTCGACTAAAGACTCTAGAGTTATTGTTTTTATTGACGTTGTTCCATAATTTTCAAGTAGTCAAAATGAGTATACAATATTCATGTGATGCAAGAAGATACAACTGGATAGGATGGGCCCATAAGTATTTGAAGCTGCCTCGTGTATGATCATGGGGACTGTCCAAACAAACGGCTTTTGAGAGTGCTGCCTGATACGAAAAATAATATCCAAGAGATGCTAGCGGTAAATTTAGTGTAAAATTTAATGCTAGCCATCATTAAAACTTATTTAAAAATATGAAGTTATATCGCACAGATTGGAATATGTTTCCTAAAACGGTTATTGACCGTGGTCTTGGAGATGCAACCTCTCATTACATGTATGAAGCTGCTAAAGCAGGGGATGTTGAAAGTGCGTATATTTTAGCTAAAGATTTAGTTTCGGATGAGGCGATTGCTGAACTAGAAAGAATTATCGATGGTCGGGAAACTATTATAGTACCTGTACATGCTGAGGAAGCAGTCGGTCGTAATATGATTCCTTTAGCTACTTCAGCAGTTATAGCAAAGAAACTTGGGCTTGAAGTTGATACGAATATAGTTCAAGCTATAAAAGTATCAAGAACTGGCGGTGATGGGTGGCATAGATTAGCCAACCCACCAGCATTTGATGGGACAATAAACAATGATAAATGTGTTATTATTGTTGATGATACCCAGACCCAAGGTGGTACTTTTGCAGCATTAAAAGGTCATATTGAAACAACTGGGACGAATAAAGTTATTGGAGCATATGCACTGACGGGTAAACAATACTCATCACAATTAGCTCTAAGTAAAGAAACTCTTCAGCAATTGAGGGATGTATATGGTAATCTTGAAGCATGGTGGAAATCGATTTACGGGTACGATTTCGAAAGGCTCACAGAGTGGGAAGCAAAGTATATCCTCAACTCTCGTAAAACAGCTGACGAAGTCCGAGATAGAATCATTGCGTCAAAACAAACGTGATGCTTATGCACTTATGATGAAAATGAATTAATTATTATGGGTATCCGGAATTTCTGGTTGATCTAATTTTTAACAAATGAAATAGTATATTTCAGTTTAAAAACTTAGGATTAGTCTGCCCATTTTTCCATATACTAAATAAATGTAAGACTGAATAGCTAAAAAGGCTAAATAGTTTTATTTGAGTGTCTTAAAAAGTGACATGACTAATCCTTCCAACATTATTTGGGAGGATTTTTTATTTCTCCCTGAATCAAAATAAAGAAAGAAGGAATCGAATTGTTAAAACAAAAGGAACTAATGGCAAGGGTTAAGGAACTTGTCCAGTCAGATGAACGAATATCTGCTTGTATGATGTATGGCTCTTTTACAAAAGGAGAGGGAGATCAATACTCTGATATAGAATATTACGTTTTTCTAAAAGATGATACAATTTCCACCTTTGATTCAGCAAAATGGCTAAATGAAGTCGCTTCCTACACTTTACTCTATCAAAATGAGTACGGTACGGAAGTAGTAATTTTTGAAAATCTAATACGTGGTGAATTTCATTTCCTTTCCGAAAACGAAATGAATATTATTCCTTCATTCAAAGAATCAGGCTACATTCCTGACACAAAAGCAATGTTTATTTATGATGAAACAGGACAACTAGAATTGTATTTATCAGAGTTGGAAGGTCCGGGACCAAATAGACTTACAGAAGAAAACGTAAATTTTTTATTGAATAATTTTTCCAACCTATGGTTAATGGGGATTAATGTTCTTAAAAGAGGGGAAAATGCACGTTCACTGGAACTTTTATCTCAATTACAAAAAAATATACTACAACTCATTCGAATTGCGGAAGAAAATGCCGATAATTGGTTTAATATGACAAAGAATCTTGAAAAAGAAATTAGTCCTGAAAACTATGAAAAGTTTAAAAAGACTACTGCCCGATTAAATGAATTAGAACTATATGAAGCCTATAAGAACTCTTTGCTTCTCGTTATGGAACTTCGAAATCTCGTTGAAAAACAGTATCAATTAACCATTAGCGATGATTTTTTAGGCAAACTGTTTAATTATATGAACGAATAAATAAAAAGCCTGTATCTCAAGTGATAACTAAGATACAGGCTTTAATTGTTATTTACTTTAAATACATGTTCTCAAAGTGAAAGTATTGATTTTAATGGATTTTTAATAGTTTACTCTTGATAATATTGCGGGCCTGGACGAGAAGACGGTACGCGACATTTTCAACGCCCGCGCCGAATTCCTGGGGCGCTGGCACCGCTTCGAGACGCCCCGCATTCTCGGCATTGACGAGTTGTACCTGAACAAGCGCTACCGCTGCATCCTGACCAACATCGAGGAGAGGACCCTGCTCGACCTGCTGGCCACCCGCCGTCAGGACGTGATGACCAACTACCTGATGAAGATGAAAGACCGGCAGAAGGTCAAGATCGTCAGCATGGACATGTGGAATCCCTACCGAGCAGCGGTCAAGGCGGTGCTGCCACAGGCCCGCATCGTGGTCGATAAGTTCCATGTGGTGCGCATGGCCAACGATGCCCTGGAGAAGGTGCGCAAGGGCCTCAGGAAGGAGCTGATGCCCTCCCAGAGCCGAACCCTCAAGGGTGACCGGAAAATCCTGCTGAAACGCGCTCACGAAGTCTCAAACCGGGAACGCCTCATCATGGAGACCTGGACCGGCGCATTCCCACAACTGCTGGCCGCCTACGAGCACAAGGAACGTTTCTACGGCATCTGGGACGCTACCACACGGCCCCAGGCAGAAGCCGCCCTGGACGAGTGGATAGCCACCATCCCGAAGGGCCAGAAGGAAGTCTGGAGCGATCTGGTCAGGGCTGTAGGCAACTGGCGCGAAGAGATCATGACCTACTTCGAGACGGACATGCCCGTCACCAACGCTTACACGGAGTCCATCAACCGACTGGCCAAGGACAAGAACCGTGAAGGACGTGGTTACTCCTTCGAGGTGATGCGGGCACGAATGCTCTACACCACGAAGCACAAGAAGAAGGCCCCGACCGCGAAGGTCTCTCCGTTCTACAAGAAAACCATCGGTTACGGACTGCCGGACTTCGCAGAGGAACTCAACTACGGGGTCGATCTATCAACCATCTGATAATGGTATCAGGTTGGTGGGGTAAAGGTGCCCCATCAACCATTAAATCCGTATACCCATTATTATTTAATTAAGTTAAAAGACTGCTATATAGCGGTCTTTTTTGTTTTTGAGCTCTACAAATTTTAATGAGTACATATAGTTACTTTTATAAAAATGATAATAAAGGGTAGAGGAGGTCATCTAAGAATTTAAAGCACAAGACTTATTTAACATTGATGACAGAAAAAGTGAGTTGTTGGGAACTTAAAGAAGAGGTGGTACTTATAATGGTTACTAAAATACAAATACTTAAAATATTAAATATATAAAACAATATATTACAAATATATATGATGCGTAGTGTACGCATCATATATATTTTCTTCTATTTTGATATAATGGATCTCGTCAATCCGCTGATAGGTTTCATTTAAATTTCATGAGTCTTACTGAAATTAAAGTTCGCCAAGCTCATTGCAAGGAAAAAACTTGTTTTTTATCCGATGAAGATGGACTTAGCCTGAAGATTGAGCCGACTGGAAGAAAATCTTGGTGCTATCGCTATACAGATCCACAAACAAAAAAACGTCGCCGCATTCAGTTGGGGCTTTATCCTGATTTATCGCTGAAAAAGGCACGACAAGTCAAAGATGACTTTAAAGACAATAATTATTGTTTTGAGTATGATACTGTCTCTAATGTCATCACCTTTCGTAAGGTAGGGGAGGAGTGGCTGCAGTTCAAACTGAAAAATGCATTTAATGATTCACCCCGCTGCGGTGTACTACAGTTAGCAGAAAGATGTTTACAGCAAGATATTTATCCAGACCTTCAGGATTTACCTTTTCAAAACATCAAGCGTTATGACCTGGTTTCAGTAATCAAAAAAATAGAGGGACGCCAAGTAAAAGAACCTGTCAAGAAAGCTTGTAGTTATTTGAACCAAATTTATGACTACGCTGTAGCGATGGGTTATTGTGAATTCAACATCGCGCATGGTTTAAATAAAATCGCCATTAACAGTAAAATCAAGAAGAATTATCCGTATTTGAAAGCGGAGGATATATCAGATTTTAAGAAAAATTTATTAAAATTGGATGCCCATCCGATTATTAAAAAAGCACTGCTGTTCAAATTACATACTGGCGTGCGAGGGGCTGAATTGTTATTGGCTGAGCCTCATCATTTTGATTTAAATGAAAAAATCTGGAAAATACCTGCCTTGCATATTAAACAGTTTCGACGAAAAGTCATATTAGGCCATGAGATTCCCGACTTCTTAGTTCCACTTTCAGATCAGGCTTTAGATATTTTAAAAGACGTCATGCAATGGTCATACGGTGAAAAGTACATTTTTGCTAGCCCACGGAAACATAATCAACCGATTCATTTTAATACATTAAATATGGCTATACGTAAGATGGGCTATGGAAAACATCAATTATCCTCTCATGGACTACGTTCCACTTTTAGTACCATTTTGAATGACTCAGGTTTGTTCCAGGATAACTGGATTGAGGCACAACTTTCACATATTGATAAGAACCGTACCCGTGCCAGCTATAATCACGCTGACTATTTAGCCCAGCGGACTGAAATGATGCAGTGGTGGGGTGATTATTTAAGTACTGCTAAGTGAAAATCGTACTTTTATACATAGACTTAAAACATTATGGGGTTTCAAATGGATAGTAAACAATATACTTGCCGTGTTACATGGTCAGCAGAATATAATGAGTATGTTGGGTTGTGTGCTGAGTTTCCATCATTGTCTTGGCTTGATGCGGATCAGTCTAAAGCATTCTCAGGAATAGAGGAGCTCGTTGCTGATGTTGTCGCTGATATGATTAGCAATAATGAAAAAGTTCCTACACCACTCTCCGGGAAAATATAGTAGGCAGTTTGTTGTCCTTGTTCTCAGTGGTTCAACAAAAACTAGCCCTCGAAGCCGCAGAACGTGGCGTGGACATAAATTGTTGGTGGTGTTTCAAAAAGTATGCTGAAAAAAAGCAGGTTGGATTTTGATAAAATAGAGAAATGCGAATAACTCTAGAAATCAAGTGTCCAGCCTGCCTAAGTGACAGTATAAAGAAAAATGGCACA